>CAKZLM010000127.1 GCA_937126915.1 uncultured Alphaproteobacteria bacterium | reverse complement strand
AGCAAATGACTGTTAATCATTGGGTCGCTGGTTCGAGCCCAGCAGGCGGAGCCAATTTAACCCCGGAGCAATCATTGCTTCGGGGTTTTTTGTTATTGTTGACAATTAGCGACTATATTTTGCCATAACACCTTCTGGCAGCAAGCCATTAAGGTCAACGTCATCAAGGGATTGTTGATCAATCTGAAAGGCCATGGGTTGCAGACTAAACGTAAGTGTCATCCCATCGCCCACACGGCCATACCACACATGTGATTTCGTCACCGCGCGGTTATACCAATTCGCCATAATTTGGGGCACCACTTGCATACTTTGATTAAACCATGCAGCAGCATTTGACAGGTTATTTTGCTCTAAGTTCATTTGACCCCGCATACGATATAGCGTTGCTAAACTTAATGGTTCATCAGCAAATAAGGCAGCCTCCCCCTCGTTAATTTGTTGATTAACAGGGTTAAAGGCCAATGTTTTAAGAATTGTGGTCTTAAAATCAGCCTCCAACCCAAAATTGTCTAATTGGCGGGCTAAGTTTTGTGCTTCTGCATTAATATTATCATTATCCAATAGTGACTTGTAAAAGTTCCAGCGAATCTCAGCTTCGTCAAGCAAGGGTAATTGCATTTGGGTTAAGTGATTCAGAAAAGGGGCAGCGTCAAGCAAAGGATTGTTTGATTGATTTTCAGTGACCAGCCACAAAGCCTTTTCTATCAGTGTTTTTTCCACCTCATCGTCAGGCGTTGCACGGGCAATAACAGCCAGCATGTTCGCCAATGCTGATAAAGCCTGATCCAGAAACCCAATCTCATAAGCCACATCATGAAACAACGCATAAAGCCCTGCAATATCCCATTCATTAATAGAAAACCCATCGATGATGCCTTGGTTTAAAAATCTAAAATCATTCATTAAAGCAATAGCGGCAAAATAATCACCTTGATCACGATATTTACGATAATTTGCCAAAATGTTGTTAACGCTTGTATCAGTACTGCTTTCTAATATTTCTAAAACATCTGATCTGTTACTGAGGAATAATTGCGGCCAAGCTGGCTGTGACGCTTCCTTTGTAGGGCTTAAATAGGAAAGTTGTTGAGCATTGACGGGGGCGTTTTCGGCACATTTGGCATACAGCAAATGAACACCATTATGAAACGGCTTTAAGCCTCCCTCAAAAACCACTAACAGCTTGCCAATAAAACCATTTGCATTCTGAAATCCGCTTAAATTACCCGCCATCATTTCGTGATGTTTAATCATGCCTTCAGTTATTTGCAGCTCAATTAACAATTCAGCATTATTTTGGCCAAATGCACAGGCCGCGATTGGAATATCTGACATCGCCAACTCAAGGTTTGGAATGTCTTTTGTCATGACCTTTTGCCAAAACCCTTGGGCAACATCGTCAAGACCAGCTTGTTTATTGGCCCACGCTTGGTCGCGATTATATTGATCATAAATTAATGGCTGGGCGGTTTCTTTTAATAGCAATCTTTGGGTTTGACGATAGGTTTCTTCAGCCAAATCATCGCGCCCTAACAAACGTTGAATGCGGGCCATACTATGGCTTGCAGCGGTAATTTCATGGGCATAAGGACCTGTAAGTGTTTCCCCCAATTGTTTGGCTTCAAGAGCATATATTTGTGCCGTACTAAGGTTTTGATATCGATAGGCTGCTGCTAAAAATAAGCTAACCTCATAGCGCAAATAATCAGCCTTTTCGCCCAGTGACGAAAGCGCCTGATGGGCTTGTTGCGCCATTAATATAGCCCGTGGATAATGAGAGGCAAAATTGGTCAAATTGCGATTAAATAATAGCCGCGCCATGTCAAAGCGCAAATTGGCAACAGCAAAACTTTCGTTGCCATATAGGTCAATTGAATAATCCAAAACACGCTGCAAATAAGATAAGGCTTGCTCTATTTGCCCTTGATCTTGATATATGTCGGCTAAATTTTTTAGCAATAAAATTGCTGTATTATCAACGCGCTGCAGCCAATCACTGCTATAAATGGTTAAGGCTTCAAGGCCTGATCGCATGGCAACAGGGTAATCCCCCGCCGCCAAAGCATTTTGAGACACCTGAAAAGGCGCAAGCCAATCACGACGAAAAACTGTTTCATCAAATTCAGAAGGCGCGCTTGAGCCTGGAAACGATGAATCATCATTCTGCGCAGAGACACTGATCGGGACACTAACGATGGCCATTGCATAAAGACAAACGCCCTGCTTTAAAAAATTTTGTTTCAATATTTTACTGCGCATAAAACGAAAAGTCCCCTAACTAACACAATGGAGACATATCCTTAGTCTCCCCATTATGTCCCTTGTATCCTTACCTTAATTGTATAAGATATGAAAAACAAATTTTTATGGGAGTAATGGGGATGAATGCACATATTGCAGAGTTATCCAATAATGAAGGGCCTTTAACCAGCCGTTTATGGTTTCGGGTTTTAATCGGCCTTATCGCTGGTGTTGTGTTGGGCATGTTTTTGGGGCCTGACTTTGATTTGGTCGCAAAAGAAACCAGCAATACAATCACAGAATGGTTAGCCTTACCTGGCCAATTGTTCATTAACATCATCAAATTTATCGTTATACCGCTCATTTTATCATCTGTGGCATTGGGGATTGCCGGCGGTGATGATGCTGGTGCTGTTAAGAAAATCGGCTTTTCGGTTGTGGTTTATTTTATGTTCACTACCACCATGTCGGTTTTAATCGCTATTTTCATCAGCAATCTAATCGGACCAGGTGAAGGTTTGTCTCAATCCTTTATTGAAAGTAAAATCAGCGAAGGATCACCTGTTGATACCAATTTTGGTTTTGCTGGCTCATCCATTCCTGAAACCATCGTAAACCTAATCCCTACTAACCCATTTGCTTCAATGGCAAATGCCGAAATGCTACAACTGGTTATTGCCTCAGGCATTACAGGGCTGGCTTTACTTAGAGTACCAAAAGAAGAAGCCATTCCATTGATTGACTTCTTAAACTCAGTGCAAGCAGCAACCTTAGCCATTGTAACATGGTTAATGCGTTTCGCGCCAATTGCTGTTTTTGGCTTAATCACCCGCGTGACATCAGAACGTGGCAGCACAGCCTTTACAGGCATGCTGTCTTATATGTTTACCTTCATTTTAGTGTTGGCTTGTTTGTTATTAATGTATGCCATTATTTTAATGGTCATCTCGAAACGCTCACCGATTGAGTTTTTCAAAAACATTCGCGAACCCTTTATTCTGGCGTTTTCAACCTCTTCGTCATCAGCAACTATGCCGATTACCTTGAAAACCGCTGAAGAAAAACTAGGGGTAAACCCAGCCGTTTCCCGGTTGGTTGTTCCATTGGGAACCACCATCAATATGGATGGCACCGCAGCCTATCAAGCGGTGGTCGTGTTGTTCTTATCACAGGCTTATGGCATTCCCTTAGATGCTGGTGCCCTAGCAAGCTTGCTTTCATTCTCTATCGCTGCATCCATCGGCACACCAGGAATGCCAGGTGCCAGCTTACCGATCCTAGTTGCCATTCTGGCAAGCCTTGGTATTCCGGGGGAAGGTATTGCCCTTGTGTTTGCCTTGGATCGTATTTTGGATATGTGCCGTACCACTGTAAATGTAACCGGTGATATGGTTACCTCAACCGTGGTTGAGCGCATTACAGGCATGAAAAAAGAAGTGCCCGATTCTGCCACTGAAGCAGCCAAATAAGCATAACAAAATCAGTGACCTATCTAAGGGGAGAAGGTTTTTTACTTTCTCCCCTTTTTAACTTGCGATTGACCACATAAATATGGTTAAGTGAATTTGAGTAGAAGGCTCAAAAACCGTTAGGATTTCATCAGCATGGCTAAAGCACCAAACATCAACGCCGTTAAGGCAGAACGTGACAGATACGTCGCTTTCGCTTTTGCTGCCGCAGATGCTTTTTTTGAGTTGGATGGCCAGGCTAATGTGAAATATGTTGGTGGTGCAGCTGAGTGGTTAGTGCAAAAAAAACCCAAAGATATTATGGGCAAAAATCTTTATGATTTATTGCGCAATAAAGACCGTGCTATGCTTAAGGCAACCTTTAGTGAGGTTAAAGCCCGCAGCCGTGTAGGCCCTATTCCCCTCACCTTTGAAACCAGTAAAGGCAGTCATGGCAAGATGGTCGACGCCTTTTGCGCTTGTTTGCCCAATCAGCCCGATGTTGTTTTCATGACGGTTCGGGCCTCTAAGCCACAAACTAAGGCCAATACATTACGGGCCGATCAGCTAGATGTGGAAACGGGGCTAGCCAATAAAGACGCCTTCACAGATATGGTTAAAGAATTGGCCAAAAACGCCAAATCTATGGATGATAACTTGGATCTGACCTTCTTAGATATCGATGGTATTGAAAGCCTGCGAGAGACCTTAGGTGAGAAAAAAGCCGAAGAATTTATGGAGCAAGTGGCCGCCCATGTTCGTGCCGCTTCAGTTGATGGTAAATCTGCAGGCCGATTAGAAGATGGCAAGTTTGGTATTGTTCACGAAAAAGGCGCTAGCATTGATCATGTTAAACAATCAATCGAAAAAGAAGCGCCTGCAGACGTTAAGCTTTCCACCTCAACCATCGAATTAGATGCCGAGATGAGTGAAGAGGAAATGGGTAAGGCCCTTGTCTATACCATTAATAAATTCACAGAAACCACGGGTAAATTTAATATTGATAACTTGGACAGTGGTTACCAAGAAATGCTTGCTGACACCAAGCGCATGCTAGTTAAATTTAAAGAAATTACGACCAAAGGCAGCTTTGATATTATGCTGCAGCCAATTGTTGATCTTAAATCACTTGAAGTTCACCATTATGAAGCCCTTGTTCGTTTCCAAGAGCAAGGCAAAAACTCATCACCCTTCCAATATATTACCTTTGCTGAGGAAGCAGGCATCATCCACGAATTCGATATGGCCATGTGTAAAAAGGTAATTGAGAAAATTAAACGAGGCAAACAGCAAGGCGCCAATTTAACGCTAGCTGTTAATTTATCGGGTAAGTCGCTTCAAAACCCCGCCTTTGTTGATGAATTGGTCGAACAGATTAAGCCACTGGATACAATGCGCGATAATTTGATGTTTGAGCTGACAGAATCGTCACAAATTCAAAATCTAGAATCTGTGAACAATGTGCTCAGCAAATTACGGAAATTTGGCCACCATGTATGCTTGGATGATTTTGGTGCCGGGGCTGCTGGCTTCCAATATTTGCGCGCCCTAGAAATTGACACCCTAAAAATTGATGGTGTTTATATCCGCGATGGCCTCAAAGACAGCAACTCAAAAGCCTTGCTTCAATCGATGGCAAAATTATGCACCGAGATTGAAGTTGACACCATTGGTGAATGGGTTGAGACCAAAGAACAATGGGAATTTTTAAAGGAAATTGGCGTTGGCTATGGTCAGGGCTATTTATTCGGCAAACCCGCCATGGGCACTGTAGGAAGAAAAGTCGCTGTTCGCTAAGGAATGACCTTTTAAGCGCCCTATAACGAAGCACTATCGCCTACCTTACCCAGAATAATTTTAAAATCCGCCTCCCTTAGCCAGTATAACCTTAAAATCCGCTTCCCTTACCCAGTATAACCTTAAAATCCGCTTCCCTTACCCAGTATAACCTTAAAATCATCATTACATTTAAAATTGATCGCGCCTATTTCGGATCAATTTTAATCCACACACTAACAGCCTTTGCCACCAAGGTTCCCTCACAGTCATAAACGGCTGTTCCAGATGTTAATTTACGGCCATCACGGTCAATTTCCCACGCCAAAACAGTGCCGTCTTTATCACCCTTGCAAGGAGCTGTAATTTCTGCCGTCATTCGACCCAGTAAGGCATAATCATCGCCATCAGTTACGGCAAAATAACCAGGACAATCAAGAGCGGCGTAAATGAATAAAGGCTGTACATAACCATCAACTCCTAAAAAATCAGGGTGCATGGGAAATTTAGCAGCATAGAGGGTTGAATCAGTTTTGGTCTTTGTGGCAAAAACTCGAAGCCCATCGTGGCGATTGCTGCCGCAGACAAAACATTCACCCACACCTACACTATCTAACTCACGGTATTGATCCAGTGTTTCTGCGGCTTGCTCAGGCGGCAAAAAATCAGGGACTGATAAGTTTAAGGAATCAGCATTTTGTGATGTTGCCAATAGTTCACCTTCTAGATACAGCCCTTGGCTACCATCTTCATGCTGTTTCACCAATAAAGGCGTGTCTAGAGGTGTTGGAGCCTTCAAGGTAACCGTGCAACATCTTCCTTTAGATGTTTCAGCCATTGCACCAACCACTATGCCACCATTGGCAATGTCAGGTGGACCATTAAAGCGCGCTGGAATGATTAAAGTTTGTTGCTGCATAAAACTTCCCTTGATGACTAGATTACAAAGAAATAGCCCACCTTTGGCTAAAAAGATGGGCTATTCATGTCAAACGATACCGTAAAACTTAGTGTTTAACAACCTTGCCGCCTTTCATGACAAAGTCAACATCAAGCAATTCTTTAATATCATTCAATGGATTACCATCTGTTGCAACAATGTCAGCATGCTTGCCAGCAGCAATGGTGCCTAGCGTATCAGTCATACGAAGCAATTCTGCAGCGCGAACCGTTGCCATTTCAATGGCTTCTTCGTTTGGCACACCAATTTCGTTCAATAGAATAAATTCTTGCGCGTTATCACCATGGTCAGAAACACCAGAATCAGTTCCAAAAGCCATTTTCACACCTGCTTTATAAGCAACCTCGATATTGGCTTGCATGTCGCTGCCCACTTGTAGGGCTTTAGGACGAATGGCATCAGAAAAGAAGTTAGGGTTCGCACGCGCTTGATCGGCAACAAATTTACCTGCCAGCATGGTGGGTACTAAATAAGCCCCTGTTTCCTTGAACAGTTTAATGCTTGAAGCATCAGTGTAGGTGCCATGCTCAATAGAGCGCACACCCGCACGTAATGCGGCATTAATGCCTTGAGTACCATGGGCGTGTGATGCCACATCGCGGCCAACACGACCCGCTGTTTTGACAATTTCTTTTAGCTCGTCATCTTCCATTTGCTGTAACACACCAGTGGCTGTGTCACTTAAAACACCACCCGTTGAGGTGATCTTAATCCAATCAGCACCATATTTCACCGCATGACGCACCGCACGGCGACAATCATATGGGCCATCACAAATGGTTTTAGAGGTATAAAGATCAAGCAATTCTGCCTTCATGCCATCAATGTCACCATGGCCACCTGTGGCAGAAACGCCTGCTGAAGCAACAATACGCGGCCCTTGTACCAATCCTTTATTAATCGCATCGCGCATACCATAAATAACTTCTGGATCAGCGCCTAGGTTGCGAACCGTGGTAAAACCAGCTTGCCAAGTTTTTTCTGCATAATGAAGACCCATCATGGCTGAATCAACTTTGGTGGTTTGCATTGGATTGCCACGGGCAGATAGTTGCCCCGTTAAATGCACGTGAGAATCAATCATACCCGGCATAACAAAGCTATCTTTTAGATCGACAATTTCTGCACCATCACGGTTAACATAGCCGTTAACAACTTCGCTAATTTTGCCATCTTCAATGATGATTGATTGCTCAGACTTGGCCCCTTGGCCCGGCACAGCCAGCAATTCACCCGCATGAATAATCTTTAAATCAGCAGCATGAACATTGGCCCCCATTAAGGCAGCGGCTGATACCAACGTGGATAATAGAAACTTTTTCATAAATCCCCCTATTTGTTTAAATCCTTATCTTAAAGTTGCCCGAGATGTTGAAAGAATTCTGACGCAATGTAAACAAAAAAAGCCCCGCGAACGAGGCCTTTTACTGAATTTTATCAAAATCAAACTATTGTGGCTTTGCGCCGGGTGTTAAATGTTCAACAAAATAGTTTGCCTGCTTGGTAAAGCGGTGAAGAACGGTGTTCTTACCTTCCCGAATGCCATGGGTACGGTTAGGATAAGACATAAAATCAAATGGCTTATTTAGGCGCACCAATTCATTGATCAATCGCTCGCTGCCTTGATAATGAACGTTGTCGTCACCGGTGCCATGCACCAACAACAAGTCCCCTTTCAAGCCCGCCGCATGCGTGATGGCCGATGACGAAATATAATAGTCATGATCATCGGGCAGAATACCTGAATAGCGTTCTTGATAAATCGTATCATAAAGCTTTAAGTCAGGTACAGGCGCATTAGCCACACCCACATGATAGGTGTCAGGGTAACGGAACAAAAGATTCAAGGTAGATGTACCACCACCTGAATGGCCCCAAACACCAACGCGTTCAGCATCCAAATAAGGGCGTTCGGCTAGGAGCTTTTTCGCAGCCCACATTTGATCGCGGGTATTGATAAAACCTAATTGACGATAAATAGATTTACGCCAATCACGCCCCTTTGGCGCGGGTTGGCCACGGTTATCAAGGGTGATATAGATATACCCTCGCTGAATCATGTTAAAATGCCATAAATCACCACTGGTCCAACGGTCAGCAGCAGTCATGCCAGCAGGCTCACCATAAACATAGAAAATCACAGGATATTTCTTAGTTGCATCAAAGTCGGATGGATAACGAATGAGCCCTTCAAGGGTTACGCCATCATTAACGGTAACATCAAAGAACTCTAGCTTGCCCTTATCAATGGCGTCAAATTTAGCTTTTAAAGCCGCATTATCCACAAAGGTACGCACCGATTGATGATCAGGTAAGGTAACCAAATCAATCACCTCAGGCATATTACGGTGAGAATAACGATGTATGGCCCATTTGGCATCTGCCGATATTTGATAGCTGTGTGTACCCGTTTGGGCATCAGGGGTTAGTTTTTCTAACGTCCCACTACCATCCAATGGCACGCGATATAGATATAAACGCTGTGGGTCCTCTGGCGAGGCCATGAAATATAAATACCCACCAGCTACATCAATATTGCGAATAGAAACAACATCATAATCACCCGGCGTTAAATCGGTCACGGTTTTACCATCGCGTGAAATACGATAAATATGACGCCAACCACTGTCCTCGCTAACCCACATAAATTCAGCACCATCGTTAAACCAACGGAAATCATCCACAGGGTCTAACCATGCATCGTCTTTATCGGTTAACACATTGCTGACACTGCCATTTTCAACATTCGCCAACATAAGGTTGTTGGTGTTTTGACGGCGGTTTAGTTGCTGAATAACTAATTCGTCAGAGTTTGCAGCCCAGTCCATGTAAGCGATGTAATTATTGCGCATATCACCCGGCACATCCATCCACGTGGTTTCCCCACCCGTGGCCGCAACAACGCCCACTTTTACAGCGGCATTTTGCTCACCCACTTTAGGATAAGGAAATTCATTGACCACCGGGTAAAGGGTGTCAGTATTGTTTATGATTTTAAAGTTTTTAGCCCCTTCGGTATTTGATTGCCAATAGGCGATCTTGGTCCCATCTGGCGACCATCTAAAGCCATCACGAAGTCCAAACTCTTCTTCATAAACCCAATCAAAAGTCCCATTGATAATGGTTTCTGATCCATCCATGGTTAGGCGTGTTTTTTCACCCGTTTCTATATCTTCAACATAAATATCATGTATTTTTTTACCGGTTTTTTGCACATAGGCAATTTTACTGGCGTCAGTGTTAAACTTGGCAAACATCAGGCTTGATTCAGGAAAGCCTTGGCCAATTTGCTTTAAGGCTCCACTGCCAATATCAAGCACCCAATAATCACCTTGTGTGTTGCGACGCCATACACGCTTAGAATTGGTATAAATAAGCGCCTTAGAGCCATCCTCAGACCAGCTGTAATCATGCACCTCTAAGGCTTTTTCTAAGCCGTCAGGAATCAATTGAGATGCGGCGATCAAAACCTCTGTTTCGCCATTAACGGGGTTATGACGAACGATACTATTGCCCTCGCCCCCACGGCCCGCTTCAAGTGTTGTATAGCCACTGCCATCAGCCAACCAACGAACAGGACCAAATCGTTCACCATTAAAGTTGCCTGAAAACACCTCTTCAAGGCTAAGAGTTGGTTGTTTTGCCATGGCCACTTGCTGGCTATTATTGCCAGCACTCTGTTCAGGTGAACAAGCACCCAATAATAGCGAGCCCCCAACAGCCAATGAAATTAGAATATGCTTTGATTGTTTTATCAGCATGTCACTTCCCTTTTAGTATTTTTGTTTGTCAGAACAGTGCCAGACAAAAAAGTCCTGTGCAAGGGAGAAGCATGGAGATGCATGGAAATTGATACAAAAAAAGCCTTGTCTAAAAGACAAGGCTTTCTTGAGAAGCGATGGTGAGCCCGACAGGATTCGAACCTGTGACCCACTGATTAAAAGTCAGTTGCTCTACCAACTGAGCTACGGGCCCTCCTCGGCTTCGAGTGCGCGCAACATAGTGCCATGATTAACGATGGTCAAGCCCAATGTTGCACAAAAATGCATTTTTTTTCGTTTTTTTATTAATCGTTTTTTTTCTCGGCTCTTTTATCTAATATAAAGCCCAGAATTCCGCCAAATAAACCTAAGCTAGCTGCGCCAACAGCAGGAGACGCAATTAGCTTATAGCCAAGGAACGCGCCAAGGAATAATCCCACAAAAATAAAAAAGCCAATTCTTGATTGCATCATGTCATCCTTATATTTATAACTCTTGGCAACCTTATAGACATAAGAACTGCTTTGGTCAAAACCAAACAAATCATAAGGCAGAAATCATTTTAGACAGTAAGCGTTTTAATACGCTAATATTGCCTAATATACCATGTCTTGAACCAGTTCTTATGATACGGATGCACATAATATTGTATCCGAATAGCAAAGTTTATATTTCGGGAGAAAAATAAAATGACCGACCCTATTGTAATTGCAGGAATTTGCAGAACACCAATGGGTGGCTTTATGGGTGACCTATCAACGGTTGCCGCCACTGAATTGGGCTCTATCGCCATAGAGGGGGCTTTGAAAAACGCCTCAATCAGCGCAGATGATGTTGATGAAGTGTTAATGGGCTGCGTTTTGCCAGCTGGTTTAGGTCAGGCCCCTGCCCGCCAAGCGGCCCTTGGCGCTGGCTTGCCAAAATCTGTTCCTTGCACCACCGTTAACAAGGTCTGTGGTTCTGGAATGAAAACTGTGATGATGGCCCATGACGCCATTGCTGCTGGTTCATCAGATATTTCTGTTGTTGGCGGCATGGAGAGCATGTCTCGTGCCCCTCATATGCTGCCATCTGGTCGTACAGGCACCCGTCTGGGCCACACTATGGTTTATGATCACATGATGAAAGATGGCCTTGAAGATGCCTATGATGCTGGCCGTGCCATGGGAACCTTTGCAGAAGAAACCGCCCAGCAATATCAGTTTACCCGTGAACAACAAGATGCTTATGCCATTGAATCGTTGCGTCGTGCCAATGAAGCCATTGAAAACAATTATTTTGAGGGCGAGATCACACCTGTGACAGCAAAAACCCGCAAAGGCGACATTGTGGTTGAACGTGATGAACAACCGGGCAAAGCAAGCCCAGAAAAAATTCCTAGTTTGCGCCCTGCTTTTGCCAAAGATGGCACCATCACCGCTGCCAACGCATCGTCTATTTCTGATGGAGCAGCAGCCATCGTCGTGACCAAACAATCAGAGGCAGAAAAACGCGGCCTAAAACCCGTCGCTTACATTCGAGGTCATGCCATGAATGCGGCTGAACCTGCCATGTTCACCACCGCCCCTGTTGGCGCCATTAATAAATTGCTTGATAAAGTGGGTTGGAGCGTTGGCGATGTTGATTTGTTTGAAATTAACGAAGCCTTTGCCATGGTAGCGATGATTTCCATGCAAGAATTAAACATTCCTCATGAAAAAGTGAATGTAAACGGCGGCGCCTGTGCCCTTGGCCACCCAATTGGGGCCAGCGGCGCACGCATCATTGTTACACTTATTAATGCATTACAAAAACGTGGCCTCAAAAAAGGCGTTGCCTCGCTATGTATTGGTGGTGGCGAAGCAACAGCTATTGCCGTTGAATTAGTATAAGGACCAAGATCATGATTTTATCTGAAGAACATCGTATGATTCGCGACATGACCCAGCAGTTTGCTCGCGATCGTTTAGCGCCAAATGCAGCTCAATGGGAACATGATCGCGGCTATCCTGATGAGATTTTAAAAGAATGCGGTGAATTGGGTTTATTTGGCATTAATGTGCCAGAAGAATATGATGGCGCTGGCATGGACTATGTGTCTTATTCACTGGCCTTGATGGAAATTGCCGCGGGCGATGGCTCGCTTTCTACTATGCTAAGCGTGCATAACTCGCCCGGTTGTTCTGTGATGATGTCTTCTGCAAATGAAGAACAAAAACAAAAATACTTAAAGCCGATGGCGCGTGGCGAGTCTATTAGCTCGTTCGCCTTAACCGAGCCAAGCGCTGGTTCAGATGCAGGCGCCCTTAAAACCCGCGCTAAAAAAGATGGTAATGGGTATATCATTAACGGTTCCAAGCAATTTATCAGTAACGCTAAAATCGGTAAATGCAGCATTGTTTTTGCAGTAACCGACCCAGATGCCGGTAAAAAAGGCTTATCTGCTTTTATCGTAGACAACGACACTCCCGGTTTCAGCGTGACCAGCGTTGAAGAGAAAATGGGCCAAAAAGCCTCTGATACTTGCGCTTTATCCTTCGAAGACATGCGTATCAGCGGTGATGCCTTATTGGGTAACGAAGGCGATGGCTATCGCATTGCCCTTGCCAACCTTGAAACGGGCCGTATTGGTATTGCATCACAATCAATTGGTATGGCGCAATCAGCACTTGATTATGCCATTGAATATGCCAAGGAACGTGAAACCTTTAATACGCCTATTATTCAACATCAAGCGGTAGGTTTCCGTTTGGCAGAAATGGCTGCAAAACTTGAATCAGCCCGCCAACTAACCCTCCACGCTGCGGCCTTGAAAGATGCTAAGTTGCCTTGCATCAAAGAAGCATGCATGGCGAAACTTGTGGCGTCTGAAGTTGCTGAAGAGGTTTGCTCTGCGGCTATTCAAACCCTTGGTGGCTATGGCTATTTGTCTGAATATCCGGTTGAGCGTATTGCCCGTGACGTGCGCGTTTGTAAAATTTATGAAGGCACATCGGATGTTCAAAAGCTGGTTATTAACCGTGCTTTAATGTCATAAAACATTCCCAATCCTATAACGATTAAGGCCCCTCTCCAAGGGGCCTTTTTTTATGCTATCATTTCAAGGGTAAAGATAAGATTGTCAGCGGTTTTAAATGATCGCGCCAGTTAGTCTGTTCATCATAATCGCCGGTAAATTTTGGCCACTGGCTATTGGCAACATAAATAAAACTATCCCCAACAACGTGGCCCAATGTTGGCTCCTCATAATCAGGATGATTCGCAGCTAACACCTTCACATCTTTTATGATTTTTGGGTTAGTATCTAGGGTTAATTGCAAAACGCGGTTAGGCTGAACACCATTTTGAACTACAATTAAACTATTTTGATAGGCGTAAACACCATCAATTGTTAGCAAGCTTGCATTGTCAGGTTCCATCATAATGCCGTTGGAATTATCCGCTAAATTAAGCCAATGAATGCCTGTGGAATAATCTGCCACATAAACATATTGCTGATTTCTTGATACGCTAAGACCTTGCAACGACAAGCTATTATCAATCTCAATAATGTCAAAGCTGTGATCTGGCTTAATTCTAAACAGTTGGTTTCCGGCAGAATTACTGGCTAAAATATCACCATTTTCAAGCACAATCATATCGCCAAAAACAAGATCACCGTCAAACTTATCGTTCAAATCAATTAAATCTGCCACCTTATAGCCATCTTGGCTATCCAGTTTAAAGATCAAGGACTTGCCCTTTAAACTGTCATCATATCCCTTTATTTGTGGCAAGGCGGATGACGTCACATATAAAGAGCGTCTGTTATGGCCCCATTTTAACGCCATCGGGCCCAGCAATCGATCATCCTCAAACAAGGGAGAAACATCACCCGTTTTATGTAGGCGATAAACCTTGCGATCATGATAGGCGCTGACAATTAAATCATCGCTATTCGGTAAGGTTGTTACCCCCTCAACCAAGCCTAACTCATGACGTGACGAGACTAGCTTTTGGCTCAACCCAAACACTTTAAGATTATTCTTTAACTTGTTATTAATAAATGAGTTATTAGCTATAAAGCCAAACATTTCTTGATTTTCAAAACCGGGTGAATAAAGACCAAGGTCGGCATAATGCTTTACATAATCCAGCGCCGCTTTCTGGTCTCCCATTGTCGCCGATATGACAGCTAAATTATAAATCAATCCGGGATGGTCAGGACGATATTTTAGGGCCTCAATAAATTTTTCTTTGCTGGTTGCAAGGTCATCTTTGGCATAGGCTTGCCTTGCTTCATTGGCTGCATCTATGCCTGCTTGTAAATTCAAGCGTGACAAGGTTGATTGTGAATGACTGATGCTAGGCACCATCAATGACGATGCTAACGAGAAAAGTGAAATAGCTGTCGTTAATTTTAGAAGCATTCTATTCTCCCCTTTTAGGGGGATTATGGCCGCCATTTCATCATTTTGACAAGTAATTCTTCAAGTACAGGCCTAATTTGGTCTGCTTTTCCCTCTAAAAAGGTGAAAGGATAGTCTTGATCCATGTAAAGCGCCTGGCTCATCTCTAACTGCACAGCAAATATGTTTTTGTCAGGCATACCAAATTGTCGGGTAATATAGCCGCCCTTAAAGCGGCCATTAAAAATATGGCTAAACTCACTGTGACGACCAGCAACGCTTTTAAGACTATTTTCAATGGCAATGGTGGCGCTGGTATTATCAACGGTGCCAAAGTTTAAATCGGGTAATTTGCCTTCAAAAAAGCGTGGCACACGGTTTTTAATGGAATGCGCATCCCATAAAATGGCAAATCCATATTGATGGACCGCCTCGCCTATCAGCCTTGATAGCTCTGAATGATAAGGATACCAGTACTTTTTAATGCGCCCTGCAATATCTATTTGTTGATCAGCACCATCTTTATATAACGGTTGGCGATCAAAACTGGTAACGGGGCAAATACCGGTTTCATCTTGCCCCGGATAAAGTGCCGCACCATCCGCGGGCCTATTTAAATCAACCACATAGCGAGCATGGGTTGCTGCAATCCAATGACAGCCAATGTCGTCCAAAACTGGTTGATATAATTGATGGATATGCCAATCGGTATCAACCGCCCGTTTTCCTGTTAGGGTCATTTTTTCTGTAATATCATCAGGGATATAACTGCCTGTATGTGGCATCGACACCACCAAAGGGCTGCTTTTTGACGTATGACTTAAGAATAACGGCTTTTGTGACATATCCACCTTTCTGTTTTGTTTAAAGATTGCTTAGTTTTGGCTTGGCAAGACAGTCCCAACAAATTGGTTAAAGTCACCCGCCAAAATCATATCTCTCAGCGCTTCAATTTCATCCGTGAAAACGCGGTCTTTGGTATAATGCGGTACTTTTTCGCGGATCATACCATGAACCTTTTGTAACGCATCAGATGTTTTCAAAGGCGCTCTAAAATCGACACCTTGTGCTGCGGATAAAAATTCAACAGCCACGATGCTTGCGGCATTCTCAGCCATATCATGCAAACGGCGCGCTGAATGCGTCGCCATCGACACATGATCCTCTTGATTGGCCGAGGTTGGAATGGTGTCAACTGAGCCAGGATGAGCCATTTGTTTATTTTCTGACGCCAAAGCCGCTGCTGTTACCTGTGCAATCATAAAGCCAGAATTAACGCCGCTGTCCTCCACCAAAAAGGCAGGAAGCTGTGACATATTTTTATCCATCAACATGGAAATACGGCGTTCAGAAATGTTACCAATTTCGGTTAAGGCAATGGCAAGGTTATCCGCCGCAAGTGCAACTGGTTCAGCGTGGAAGTTACCGCCAGAAAGCACATCGCCCTCATCGGGGAATACCACCGGGTTATCACTAACGGCGCGGCTTTCACGTTCTAAAATCGTTCCAGAAAATTCAACAAAATCAAGCGCTGCACCCATTACCTGTGGCTGACAACGCAGACAGTATGGATCTTGAACACGATCACAATTTTCATGGGAATGGCGAATCTCGCTTCCCGCTAATAAATCACGATAAACGGCTGCCACATTACGCTGACCTACTTGTCCGCGAACCTTATGAATGCGGTCATCAAACGGTGTATCACTGCCCAAAGCAGCATCAACGGTTAAAGCACCAGCCACCAAAGCAGCTGCAAGAATATTTTCAATTTTAAAATAGGCAGACATCGCCAGCGCATTAGAGATTTGCGTGCCATTGATAAGCGCCAACCCCTCTTTAGGCCCTAAATCCACAGGATCAACGCCTGCAATTTCAAGACCTTCTTTGGCACTTAATAACTGCCCTTTATGATGCACCTTGCCAACGCCAATGAGAACCGCAGCCATGGCTGAAAGTGGGGCAAGATCACCAGAGGCCCCAACCGAGCCCTTTTCTGGAATAAAGGGGTAAATCTCTGCCCTCAACAGCGCATTAAGGCCGTCAATAACCGCCATTTGCACACCAGAATGCCCCTGTGACAAGCTCAACAACTTCAAAACCATCGACAAGCGTACAACGTCATCGCTTAAAGGTTTGCCCACACCAGCCGAGTGTGACAACAATAAATTAACCTGTAATTCTGATAGTTTTTCTTGGGGAATACTGTTACTAGCCAATAAACCGAAGCCCGTGTTAACGCCATAAACCGTGCGATTATTGTCAACAATATCCAAAATGGTTTGTTGAGCACGTTTAATCTCGTGCAATCGTTCCTCAGACAAGTCAACACTTGTTGGTGCCATATAAGCCTTACGCAAGTCAGCCAAGCTAAACTGATCAGCATTAATTTTAGTCATTGTCTCTTACTCTCTTTTATTTTTGTTTCTTATTCTTTTGTAATCATTGGCAGGTTAAGGCCTTTTTCACGGGCGCAATTGATGGCAATGTCATACCCCGCATCAGCATGGCGCATAACACCAGTTGCTGGGTCATTCCAAAGCACACGACCCACACGCGCCGCGGCCTCGTCGGTACCATCACAGCAAATAACCACGCCTGAATGCTGGCTAAAGCCCATACCAACGCCACCGCCATGGTGCAAACTAACCCAAGTTGCCCCCGATGCCGTGTTTAATAAGGCGTTCAGCAATGGCCAATCAGACACTGCATCTGAACCATCTTGCATGGCTTCTGTTTCACGGTTTGGTGACGCCACCGACCCGCTATCCAAATGATCACGGCCAATAACGACCGGTGCTTTTAGCTCGCCATTTTTAACCATTTCATTGAAGGCAAGCCCTAAACGATGGCGATCGCCCAAGCCAACCCAACAAATGCGCGCAGGCAAACCTTGGAAGCTAATGCGTTCACGCGCCATATCTAACCAATTATGAAGGTGCTTATCATCAGGAATAAGTTCTTTCACTTTTTGATCGGTTTTATAGATATCTTCTGGATCACCAGACAAGGCTGCCCAACGAAACGGACCAACCCCACGACAGAATAGTGGGCGAATATAAGCTGGCACGAACCCAGGGAAATCGAACGCGTTGTTGACACCTTGATCAAAGGCAACTTGGCGAATATTATTACCATAATCAAAGGTAGGAATACCCATTTCATGGAATTTCAACATTGCCTCAACATGAACTGCCATAGACTTTTTAGCGGCCTCTGCCACCTCTTGTGGGTTACTTTCACGTTTTGCAAACCATTCTTCCACTGTCCAGCCGATGGGTAAATATCCATTCACCGGGTCATGGGCAGATGTTTGATCGGTCACAGCATCAGGGCGAATACCTTTTTCAATCATTTCAGGAAGTATTTCAGCGGCATTGCCCTTAACCCCCACAGAAATGGCGCGGCCTTGCTTGTGGGCGTTTTCCACCATTTCAAGGGCCGCCTCAATGGTTTCAGCACGGTAATCGAGATATTTTGTTCTAAGACGAAAATCGATGCTGGCTTCTTGGCATTCAATGGCGATACAACTGGCACCGGCCATGGTTGCCGCAAGAGTTTGCGCACCGCCCATACCACCAAGGCCTGCGGTTAAAATCCATTTACCAGCCAAATTACCATCAAAATGCTGGCGACCCATTTCAACAAAGGTTTCATAGGTACCTTGAACGATGCCTTGACTACCGATGTAAATCCATGATCCAGCAGTCATTTGGCCATACATCATCAGGCCTTTTTTATCTAATTCGTTAAAATGATCCCAATTGGCCCAATGCGGCACCAGATTAGAGTTAGCGATTAAAACACGCGGCGCATCAGCATGGGTGCGAAATACCCCAACTGGCTTACCTGATTGCACCAAAAGCGTTTCATCATCGTTTAGATCTTTAAGGCTGGCAACAATTTGATCAAAACAATCCCAATTACGCGCTGCACGACCAATACCACCATAGACGACAAGGTCTTCTGGGCGCTCAGCAACATCAGGATGCAGGTTATTCATCAACATACGCAAGGGTGCTTCTGTTAACCAGCTTTTGGCATTTAACTCGGTTCCTGTAGGGGCTTTGATAATACGCTTATTGTACAACATCTCTCTATCTCGCACTTTGTTTTTATTGATATTTTTTCATGACATTGCGCCATGCATTTTGAATATGTTCCTCATTTTCATGATAACCATCTTTCAGCACATGATGGCCTTGAACCACAACGTCGGTAATATTTCTTGATAATGAAGTAAATACTAAACTGGATAATCTTTTATCTTTAGGCTTTGCATAAAGGCCATCACATTCGGGGTCAAGGACAATTATATCGGCCTTATTACCTACCTGAATGGGCCCTCTATCACCCCTTAGACTTCTGCCCCCGCCCACAACAGCATTATGCCATAAATAGGCACCAACATCGGTCATGGCGGCATCACCTATGACACCCCGTTTTAAGTGTTTTAGGCGCTGGCCATATTCATAAAGGCGCATTTCATCAAATGGGTCAAGGGTGACATGGCTGTCAGACCCAATGGCAAAGAAAC
>CAKZLM010000126.1 GCA_937126915.1 uncultured Alphaproteobacteria bacterium | reverse complement strand
TAACCGCGACCATTGGTTCAGACAATGTCTTTACCCACCCAAGCGATGATTTGGCCTTGGTAACAGCTTTTTTAAACGAGATCAGTTTGGCTGAAGTTAATCAAGCCATGAAAGCCATTTGGTCGCCTGACCCACTGATTTTTATGACCGCGCAAACCCCGATGGCAGAAAGCGCAGAAGACGCCAAGGCGCAAATCATTGCTGCCTTTAAAGCCAGCCAACAACAAGCGGTTGATCCAATGGTGGAAGAGGCCGAGGTGACCTTTGCCTATGAGCAAACACCGCCAACGGGTGAGATTATTGAGCGCCGCCACATTGACGATTTGGACATTACCCAAGTGGCCTTTGCCAATGGTGTTAAGGCCAGCTTGAAGGTTACTGATTTCCGTGAGAACACCCTGACCATGATGGCGGGATTTGGCAATGGCTTGCTGGGCATGGATAAAGAAAAGGTTGGGTTGAACTTTTTGGCAGAAAATATGTTTGTTCTGGGCGGTTTAGAGAAACATAGTTTAAACGAGTTGGAGCGCCTTTTTGCGGGCCGCAGTGTGGGGCCGGGGGCGTTGCAATTTAACGTGGCCCAAGATCGTTTTTGGTTATCTGGCATGACCACCACTGATGAACAGGCTGCGTTGGCAAAATTAATGCGTGCGTGGATTTTGGAGCCGGGCCTTCGACCGGAAGCAAAAACTTTGATTGATAAAAACCTACCCGCTTGGTATCGCCAAATGGAAACCCGCCCAGGCGGTGTTTATAATCTAGAAATTTCCCGCATCGTTCATGGTGATGACCCACGTTTTGGTGCGCCTGCAAAAGAGGCCTTATCGGCGCGCACCCTTGATGAAGTTCGTGCTTGGTTATTACCGCAATTACAAACCAGTGACCTTGAGGTTAGCGTGGTTGGTGACTTTGATATGGATGCCATGATTGATCTTTTGTCGCAAACCTTGGGTAATTTACCAAACCGTGGTGAAAAACCCGCCTTTAAGGACGGTGACTTAGACATTGCCTTACCCGCAGCGGGTGAGCCAAAAACCTTTGAGCATGGTGGTGAAGCCAATCAAGCACTTAGTTATGTTTATTGGCCAGCACCTGACCGTCAAGAGGTTCATCGTTCGCGCGTTGGTGCGGTGCTGCGTTCTGTTTTAAACAATCGTCTTGATCAACGTTTACGAGAAGATGAGGCGGCAACCTATTCACCGGGCACATCCTTAAGTCAGTCACATAATGTCAAAGATTTTGGTTATTTTAGCGCCTTTTTCACGACCACCCCAGAAGATGCCAAGCGGATGACAGTTATAGCACAAGAGGTTGCTGCTAGTTTAACCAGCGACCCGATAAGTGCTGATGAATTAGACCGCGCTAAAAACCCGATCATTGAAACCTTGGTTAAGCAGCAAGAAAGCAATGGTTATTGGTTGCAGCGGGCCTTATCACGGGCGTGGTCAGAACCTGAAACACTGGATTATGTGCGCAGCTTAACCGATGCGATGCGCGGTATTCAGCTGGCAGAGGTACAGCAAATGGCGGATACCTATCTCACACCAGATCAAGCACAGGTTTATATGATTTATCCATCCAAATGGCAGGAAGGTGATCAAGGATCACCGCAATAGCGTAAGGAAGACGATAATCTTTGCTTGTCTTGGGATTTACATTTTTAGAAAAATGATTACTCTAGCCGACCAAGGCAATGACTTTAATCAAATCAATGAGGGGGAACTCAAACAATGAAAAAGTCGAAAATTTTAGTAACGGCTTTATTGGGTGCATTGGCAATGCCCGCCATGGCTCAAGACAAGCCAGCGGACGTTGACTTGTATCACCAATTGGTCAAAGACACATCGGCCCAACGTCTTGAAAGTGATATCACTAAGTTGGTGGGCTTTGGCACCCGCCACACCCTGTCTGACACCAAGTCTGAAACCCGTGGGATTGGCGCCGCCCGTCGTTGGATTGAGGCAGAATTTAACCGAATTTCGGCTGATTGTGGTGGCTGCTTAGAAGTGATCACTTTGTCAGATACTTTTACAGGTCGTCGTATTCCTGAACCCACAGAAGTGGTTAATGTGATTGCTATTCAACGCGGCACTTTAGACCCTAACCGTGTGGTGATGATGTCGGGCGATATAGATAGCCGTGTGTCTGATCCTGTGAATTTTACCGACGACAGTCCTGGTGCCAATGATAACGCTTCTGGCATGGCAGGTGCCATTGAGGCAGCGCGAGTTTTAAGCAAACATAAATTTGCGGGCACCATTGTTTATGCTGGCTTATCGGGTGAAGAACAAGGCCTATATGGTGGTCAAACGGTGGCTAAATATGCCATTGAACAAGGCTGGCGTTTGGTTGGTGTTTTAAACAATGATATGATTGGCAATATTGAAGGCATCAACGGTATAATCAACAACACCACCGCCCGTGTTTTCTCAGAGGGCACACGTGCTGTTGAGACCGAAGAAGAAGGTCGCATGCGTCGTTTCACTGGTGGTGAAGTGGATAGCCCAAGCCGCAACCTAGCGCGTTTTGTTGATCGTATGGCCGATCAATATATCCCGAACTTGGATGTGATGATGATTTACCGCCTTGACCGTTTTGGTCGCGGTGGCCACCACCGCCCCTTTAACGAGGCAGGCTTCCCCGGTGTACGCATTATGGAAACCAACGAACACTATCAACGCCAACACCAAGATTTGCGCACTGAAGATGGCATTACCTATGGCGATACCTTAGACGGTGTTAATTTTGATTATGCTAAAAAATTAACCGCGTTGAATGTGGTAACTATGGCAAACATTGCGGCGGCCCCACCGGTTCCATCTGATGTGACCATTCGCGGTGCTGTGCGTCCATCAACCACCCTAAGCTGGAAAATGGATGAAGGTAAAGCGGCAGAAAACTTGGCAGGCTATAAAATTTATTGGCGCTTAACCACCGATGCGCAATGGACTAAAAGCCGTTATGTTGGCAAGGTTGACAGCTTCACCCTAGAAAATATTGTGATTGATAATTATTTCTTTGGGGTTGCTAGTGTTGCCAAAGATGGCACTGAAAGCCCTGTGGTCTTTCCTGGTCCTAATGGGTCATTTGACAATCAAACGCTTAAATAATAAAGCGATATATTAAAGTGAATAAGGCGGTCTTATAGGGCCGCCTTTTTTATGTGGCTTGTTCCGATTGGAAGAGGTGAATACCGACATCATGGCCAAAGGCGATGGCGTCATCATCATACGCGTTACACAGAATGGTGGTGTAGCTAGGGCGCTTGGTAATTTCTTCTTTTAGGGCCTCAAACCACAGGCCATCATAAACCTTATTAAAGTGCGGGTCCCATGTAATTTTTTCAAAGTCGGCGCCTAATTTGGCGCGGTCACAGGTGATATAAGCATAAGGGGTTAAACGGCCAATACAAATGCGATAACGCAAATCCAAGAGCTTTTTACGCACCACCAAATAGTTACCGATATTGTTCAAAATATCATGGATAGCAAACTCTAAAATAATGCGGTGATCGCGGCCTGAGGCACAGCGGTTATGAAATTGATCAAACTTTTTCGATGAACAGGTCGCAACATTTACCCGCACACAGGTCGAGATCATATTCTTTTGGCGGCCTGAGTCAAAATCGTCAATCTGTTCTAGAATTTTTGTATCTATAAATTCCCGCAGCCATCCTGCCAGCCAAGGGTCTGAATGTAAATCACAGGAGGGTAAAAGCCTTTCTTGTATGGTTTTAAGAGGGATATAGCGATCAATAAACACAGGTTGTTTTTCGCCCTGTGGGGTGATTAGTTCAATGTCTTGGCGGGTGATTAAATTAGTAATATCAACCCCTTTCAGGGCGCTTTCAATTTTGGCTAAGTCAGCGGCGCTAAAATTGCGCGGTGCTAGAGGTTTTGGTTTTGGTGAGACAATTTCGAAATAACGCAGATTGCGCTTGATACCGCCAGTGATGCGGTTGCTTGTTTGGCCAGTTTTTTTCTTCAATTTACCCGATGTGGACGCTGGCTGGTCATCTTTTGATGGCGCATTTATATCTGCATCAACTTGTTTTTTTATATCTTCCTCAATATTGCTGCTGGGTGTAGCTTTGGGCAAGTCTGGTCCAGTTATACGCTCTGGCGTATGACAATATTTTTTGGCCTCTTTCAACAGTGTGTCATAATGTTTTTCCAGCGAATAAATGCTGTATAAGTCTTCGCTACGATCAAGGGTTTCAAAGCGTTGAAACAGGTCATCTTCAGAAAGAAGATATTTAATACGGAGAAAATAATCATTAATGTCACTGCTGCTGATATCTTTATACAGCAAGACAATATCATGATTTTCAAGCGCAAATATTTGCCCTTCAAACTTGCGATCAATGGGACCGGCAAGGTTTAATAAAAGTTCTCGGGTGTTTTGGGTTTTGGTGGTTGGTGACAGCGTCGATATATGAATAATCGCCCCCGATCGCCCTTTGGTGTGGCGCTTAAGGCTTTGCATATAATCGAGGAAATTTTCCTCTGCCGAGGCAACCTTGATCACTGTGTTGTTCCTTTTATTTGTCTAGCTCCTTTTAAGCTATTCAAACAATATGCCATTTTTATGATTTGATTGTCAATTAAAGGCAGATATTACAAGGTCTTATCATACAGCTGCAAAGGCCTTTGTCATCAAGTCTTCGAGATAGTGTTTATCGATTTCATCAAAACTATTTTTTTGATCAGAATCCACATCCAAAACAGCGATAAGTTTTCTGCTGGCATCAAACACAGGAACAACTATTTCGGACTGTGATCTATGATCACAGGCAATGTGGCCTTCAAAGGCATGAACATCTGCCACCACTTGGGTCTCCCCGGTTTCAGCGGCCGTTCCACAAACACCGCGCCCAAAAGGAATGCGCAAACAGCCCATGGTGCCTTGATAAGGTCCTACCACCAATTCAGTGGGCTTTAGGGGGTCAACCATATAAAAGCCAGTCCAGAAATAACTGTCAAAATTTTGGTCTAACAAACAGCTAATGGTCGCCATTTTAGAAACATCGTTGGTTTCGCCATCAATCACAGCCAAGATTTGTTTGGTCACTTCTTGGTATTTTTCTTGCTTGTTTGCGGCGCTTACTTTGACTGGTTGCATCGGTCATTCCTGTGGGTAATTTATGAAAACACCCCACACATGTGTGAGGGGTGATAAGCTTTAAGCAGGTTGTAGCTGATTCGAATATTGGCTTACAAGTTTTTAATTTCTTCTGAAAGGTTATAACCTTTATCGGTTATGATTTTTTCTAAAATTTGAACGCGTTCTTCCAACACATCCATTTTTTCTGGTTGTTGTTGGTCTTTATGTTGTGAACGCTCTTCACATTCTTGGCATTTGCGCAGTTTAGCTTTTTGTTTTTCACGAATGATGCTGCCGATGGTACTGATACCAACAATCGCAATGACGAATTCGAAAACACCCATGACGCAGTCTCACTTTTATTTTTTCTCTGACGAGAACCCTCATTATCTTAAATAGGAGCGGATAAAAAATTTACAAGGGCAGGGGGCGCGAATGAGATGTGATGTATGGGGTGTGTAAGGGCACAAGCTTAAATGTATTGCACGGCTTCGTCGATGGGTTCTGCTTTGCCATAAAGCCAGCCTTGGGCATAGGTAATACCAATGGAGGTCAAGAAGGCCTCTTGCTCGTCTGTTTCAACGCATTCACCCACTGTTTCAATGTTTAATTCGCGGCAAAGGTCAGCGATGGAGCGTAAAAATTTTTCGTTATTGTTGCTCTCTAACCCTTGGCGAATATAAATGCCATCAATTTTAACGCAATCAACATCCAATTGCTTGAGATATTGTAGGCCAGCAGCACCCGCACCAAAATCATCCAAGGCAACTTTGTGACCAAATTCCCTAATCCGCTTCAAAACTTGATTGGTGTCCAGCAAATTATCAATTTGGCTGCTTTCTGTCAGCTCAAAAGATAAATCAGCTTTAAGTTCATTACAATCTTCAAGAATACGGAAGAAATGGCGTAAAAAGCCCTTTGACTGGATGGATTTTCCCGAGATATTGACCGCCGCGCGTAAGCGAATACCCATGGTTTTTAGGCGTTTGATCATGGTGATCACTTTTAAGGTCATGGCCAAGTCAAATTCCTGAATAACGCCCAAGTCCTCAGCAAAGCACATGAATTGGTAGGGGTTGCCTTGATAATGCGATGGCTTAAAGCGGGCCAGCGATTCAAAATGGTGTAATTCGGTGTCGGCAAGGCTAACAATGGGTTGGAAATGCGGCTCAAAGCCTTCATGCATGACAATATTTTTAAAAAGCTTTATTTGCTGTTTGGTTTTTTCAAGCTGGCCCTCAAAGCCCTCAGTCATTTTTGACAGGGTAGCACTTTGGGCGACTTTTTTAACGCTGTAAACCGCCGCTTTAATGCTATCTGCTTCTGATATGCCATATTCATCTGAAAAATGTGTGAAGCGGCGATGACTGGCTGGATTTTTAAGCTGGTCACTTTGTTTCAAGAAATTGGGATCGGATGCCTTATCAGTCGGGTTTTTTTTGTCTGGCGTCACGGCATCTTGCTGGTTTTGTTTGCGCTTTTGCTCAACCCGCTTATCGGCTTTCTTTTTGGTAATGCTCTCGGTGATAAAAAGATGCAACGCCAACAAGCCCTTACTCACATTGGCAATCGACAAGTCGGCTTGGTTAAGGCCCATAATGGCGTTTAGCGCCCCGCCAATATCGGTGTTCATATCTTGCCCCGCTTTGATCAAGCTGCGGGCGATATCGTCAAAGTCTGATTGTTCTGCGGGGTCGTTGACCTCGCTGTCTGGGCGTCCGTCGAAATAGCCATGCTTGGTTCCGCCTTGATAAAGCCGAAAGGCGCATTGATAGGTTGGCATGCCTGTGTTGTTGGGTTGTTGATGGCAATAAACCTCCCATGCTAAGGATGCACCGCCTTCAAGGCTTTTCAGGTTTAATAAAACCGGACCAATGCGGGGCTTTTGGGCAATTTTTTTGGCAAATAATTGAAACAGCGACATATCATGGTCAGCCACCAGGTCGCTAAGCGGGCGCTTGTTAAGGGCCTCTGAATGGGACGTTAAAAGTGAGGTGTCACCGGCAACATGATGAATTTGTAAATCAGTGTCTAAGCTGACAACAAAATGGGCCAGCGACTGAAATAATTCATCATATGTGGGTTGCTGGCTTATCGACACCTCCCCTTCAAAGTTAGACTTATAAAATGGCCACCAATTCTAGATCAAATACCAAATCTTGGCCAGCCAAAGGTGGATTGGCGTCAACGGTGATCAAGTCTTCTTGAACATCGGTAATAGTAATGGGGAATTGGCCACCATCGGGTGTTTGTGCCATTAATTGCATTCCGGCCATTGGCTCTGGCTCTGATGGAAATTGAGATCGTGGAATTTGGTCAACCAATTGGTCTTGGCGCTGGCCGTAAGCCTCGTCACAAGGAATGGTGACGGTTTTTTTCTCGCCCACGGTCATACCCATCAAGGCCTTATCAAAGCCAGGGATTACTTGACCGCCGCCAACTTGCACTTGGATCGGCTCACGCTCTAACGAGCTGTCAAATACTTCACCAGTGGTGAGTTTTCCGTGATAGTGAACTTGAACGTTATCACCACTTTTTACCTCAGACATGTATCTCTCCTAGTTGTCTGCGCAGGGCTTATTGACATGCCTACATTCGTGATTCTTCTCTTTAGGTCACCCACAAGACAACATTTTTAAGACATTAGATCAACGATTATCTACGAAAGATAACAAACTACGCATGTGCCGCGCGGCAAAAGATAGCTTGGACATGTTAATCATACCCGATGATTTCAGATCAGACAGCATGCGGCTAGCACGGTGAATAGTCAGCTTTTGGTCACTTTCCCACTTGGTGGTTTCACGGTTAGCGGTGCGGTCACTACCAGTTAAGATCGAGCGCAACAATTCACGTTGTTGTTCAGCAACATCATCCATCAAGCCGTTTGCAGCAAGGTGATCCCAATGGTTTTCAATAGGTAGACGCTCGATATTTTGGCGTAACCAAGCAAAGCCAATGGTATGTCCAATATCGTAATAAGCATGACCTATTTCCAAAACATCGCGGTTTAGGTCATCAGCCACGGTAACAATATCACAGGCAGACCCAAGAACCTCAAGAATGGCAATGCGTTTGGCAAGCTTGGTAGGCACCTTTTGCGATTCATACATTTCATATTTTTTCTTGAATGACTGTAATTCCAGCTTTGATAAGATTTTATCAGGATTATCCATCAAGCGGGTAACACCATCGCTGTAGCGGTCAACCATCGTCTGGATGTCCAGTGGCTTGTTGACGTTGCGTAAGAACCAAACCGTTTGTATACGTAAGAAATTAGCCACATCAACATGCATCAAGGTTTGAATAGTGCTGGATACTTTATAATCCAAGGCATCAATGTCTTCCCAAATTTTGCTGAGGCCAAATGACTCGCGGGCAAAAATATAGGCTGATGTAATTTGCTCTATCGGCATGCCTGTTTCTTCACGCACTTGATAGATGTAAACAGGACCCGCGCGGTTGATAATTTCATTGGCAAGGTTGGTGGCGATGATTTCGGTTTTCAATTGGTGATTTTTCATCGCATCCATATAGCGATCAGCCAATACAGGAGGGAAACTCATTTGCAGGGTTTCATCCCAGGTATCTTTTTGCAACAATGGTGTGGTTAATAGCGCGGTATAAAGCGACATTTTGCTGTAAGAAATAAGCACGCTTAATTCAGGGCGCACCAAACCTTGTTGGTTGCTGGCCATTTCCATGAAGGCTTCATCGCTTGGTAAAAACTCAATTTCACGATCAAGCTGGTCTTCTTTTTCCAACATGCGAATAAGGCCAAGATGAAGTTCACGCTCTTTTGCAGCTTGATGTTCTGCAATTGAAATGGCTTGGGTTTGCAGATAGTTATCCAGTAAAACAATGTCAGACACATCATTGGTCATTTCGGCCAATAATTTATCGCGTTGCTCGCCATTCAGCACTTGGCGAGACACCAAATCAGCCATCAAAATTTTGATATTTACTTCTTTGTCTGAACAATCCACACCGGCAGAGTTATCGATAAAGTCAGTGTTACAACGACCACCACGCTTGCTAAATTCAATGCGTGCGCGCTGGGTCATGCCCAGGTTGCCGCCTTCGCCAACCACTTTAACCTTCAGGTCTTGGGCGTTCACACGTAGGGCATCGTTGGCACGGTCACCAACCTCTACTTGGCTTTCTTCAACCGATTTAACATAGGTGCCAATACCACCAAACCATAAAAGGTCGGCATCAACTTTTAAGATGCGGTTAATCACATCGGTTGGCGTCATTTCATCAGCATCAACCTTCAAAAACTTCTTAAAGGCATCGTTCAAAGGCACCGACTTGGCAGAGCGATCATAAATTCCGCCGCCTTTAGAAATAAGTTTGCGGTTATAATCATCCCAGCTAGAACGGTTTTTGTTAAACAGGCGTTTGCGCTCCTTATAAGAAGAAGCTGGGTCTGGGTCTGGGTCAAAGAAAATGTGACGATGGTCAAAAGCCGCAACCAACTTAATGGTTTTAGAGAGTAACATACCGTTACCAAAGACGTCACCAGACATGTCACCAACACCAATGGTGCGGATAGGGTCTTTTTGAACATTAATGTTCATTTCACGGAATAAACGCTGGACCGAAACCCAAGCGCCCTTGGCAGTAATACCCATTTTCTTGTGGTCATAACCAACTGAACCACCTGAGGCAAAAGCATCCCCCAGCCAAAATCCTTCTTGCAGCGCAATACCATTGGCAATGTCAGAAAAGGTTGCCGTTCCTTTGTCGGCAGCAACAACCAAGTATGGGTCATTACCATCCCAACGTATCACACGGTTTGGTGGCACAATGCGGCCTTCTTTAATATTGTCGGTGACAGATAAAAGTGAGGTGATAAAGGTTTTATAACAGAAGATACCTTCGTTCATGAAGGCTTCGCGATCAGCCATTGAAGGCAATTTTTTCGGATAGAAGCCACCCTTTGCACCAACAGGCACGATCACGGCATTTTTCACCTGTTGGGCTTTAACAAGGCCCAACACTTCTGTGCGGAAGTCTTCTTTACGATCAGACCAGCGCAGGCCACCACGGGCCACAGGTCCGCCGCGAAGGTGCACACCTTCAACGCGGGGTGAATAAACCCAAATTTCTGCATGGGGGCGTGGTTTAGGCGCCTCTGCCATTTTGTTCGAGCGAATTTTAAACGCCAAACCTGGGCGAACAGCACCTTCAGTGCGTGGGCCTTCCTGATAAATGCGGCGATAAAAATTGGTGCGCAAAGTGGCCAAAATGGCAGATAGATAACCGCGCAAAATGCGATCTTCATCTAGGCTGGCAATTTTATCAAACTCGGCCCGAACCTCGTCATCAATTTTGTTGGCATCATAAACACGTTGCTTTTTGCTGCCATAGTCTGGCGCAAATTTAATCTCAAAAATCTCTAATAATTTTTTGGTTAAGCCAATGTGTTTAATCAAACAGGCAACGAAGCTGTCCATGGCATAAGGCAGGCCTAATTGTGAGAGATATTTAGCATAAGCCCGTAAAATAACAATTTTATTGCCCGGCATAGAGCTTTGAATAGCGAGTGCGTTTAAACCGTCATTTTCAATCTCACCATGCCAAACACGCTCAAGCAAGCTTTCGACAATCTCGCGTACATCCTCAATCTCAATGGCGCCTTCATAGGCATTGGTCATATAAAAGTCGTGGATACAGCCACCTGAGCCATCGGTTAATTCATAGGAATGTTCGTTGATCACTTTAAGGCCTAATGTTTCCAACATGGGCAAACAATCAGATAAAGGAACCACCTTTGAGCGATGATAAATTTTCAAGCGTAAAGTATTGCTGTCATCTCTCATCAAGCGATAGACATTAAAGCTAATCTCATTGTCGTCGTTTAAATGAATAAGATGTTCAATATCAGCGGCGGCTTGATGAGGTTCGAACGATTCTTGATAACTGCCTGAAAAGACATCGGCCCATTGTTCATGAAGGCCAATGCCATCATCTTCACCATGACGGTCGATTAAGCTGTCTTTGAGATGTTGCTTCCAGTCTTTGGCAGCAAGGCGAATACGCTCGTTTAAGGCGTTCACATCTAAGACAGGGACAGAACCGGGTTTGGTGCGAATAATAAAGTGCCATCTAGCTAGCACATCTTCTGTTAGCATGGCGTGGTAAACAGAAACCTCGCCGTTGACCGCATCGCATAAAATGTCGGCAATTTTCATGCGTAAGTCAGAATTATAATTTTCACGTGGCACATACACCAAGGCCACCATATAACGCTCAAATTTATCTTGGCGGATAAAGGCTTTGGCCTGTGGGCGTTCCATCAAATGTAAAATGCCAAGGGTCATTTCTAAAAGTTCATCTTCTGAAACTTGGTATAATTCATCACGTGGGAAAGTTTCTAGAATGTGGGCAACAGCCTTACCAGCATGTGAGCTTGGCCCAAACATGGCGCGCTTTTGCACATTGCTAATTTTATAACGCAACATAGGAACATCGCGGATCAGCAAGGAATATGATTGCGATGTGAATAGACCGACGATACGGCGTTCACCCACAACCTTGCCTTGTTTATCGAAAATTTTAAGGCCTAAAGAGTCCATAGGAACAGGGCGATGAACAACGGTTTTAACGTTGGCTTTGGTGATGAAAAGCGGCGCGTCATGGGACAAGTAATCTCTAATTTCATCAGAAATAGCCACGGTTTCATCCATGGTGCGCAACACTTGGCGTGATGGGTCACGCAATAAACCAAGGCCTGATTTATCGTCTTGCTTAAAGTCAGCCGTTAGAGGGTCACCATCAAAACGATATTCGCGGTATCCCAGCAGGGTAAAGTTATCGTTTAACACCCACTTGATAAACGTGGCGGTTTCATCAACAACTGCGGCATCCACAGCGCCGTGGTTGTCTAATAAATCATCGTGGGCGTGTTCCAGCTTTTTGATGATCGCTTTCCAGTCTTTTACGGCAACATGAACATCATCCAAAACCGTTAAAATCTCTTTTTCAATGTTTTTAAGGTTTTGCGCACCCTTCACCTTTTCAATCTCAATGAAAATGCATGATTCTTTCATGCTGCTTTTATCACCAGACCCATTATTGGAAAAATCGGAAGCGCCAACAGTTTCAAGGCGGTTGCCGCGATTGTCACGGGTTACGGTAATTAACGGGTGATGCATGGCATGGCTGCTGTGCTTATTTGTGACAGACAGCATGCCTGTGATTGAGTCGACCAAGAAGGGCTTATCGTCATTAACGATTTGGATGATGGTGTGGTCACTTTCCCAGCCGTGTAAATGTTTTTTAGGATTAAAAACCTTTACTTTGGCTTGGTTTTTGCGGCGTTTTTGCGCCAGTTGACACATGTTTTGGGCAACATAATAAAGCCCATCAATAGGCTAGTCCATCACATCATCAGGCAGGAAGGGGGCATAAAAAGCGTCAATAAATTTCA
>CAKZLM010000125.1 GCA_937126915.1 uncultured Alphaproteobacteria bacterium | reverse complement strand
TAAAAATTTCCAAAGGTAAGTTTTTATTATTAACACTTCATTTAGAAGATCTTGTGGTTGAGGATGAAGAAATCCAATTGAAGTTGGAAATTAGAGAAAAAAATAGCTTAGAGGCTGCAACAGAAGAATATGATGCCCTTGAACAAGAGGATCAAGATCAATTTAATAATACAGTGTTAATTAGCACGGATAGTTTGGCTTCACTTAAAGCTGGATACCCTAATTATTTTTCTGACTTAAGTGCATTCATGGAAGCATGGAGTACTGTTGAAAGGCGAGCTAAATATAGAGAAAAAAGTAAGCTATGATATGTTTATTTAGGAAAATTACCAGCGTGTGCGAGGGCGGTGGGGAGTTTTTTGTTCATTTCTTGCTCAAGCCATTGTGCTGTTGCGATCATTTGATCGAGGTTAATGCCTGTATCTATGTTGCTGCGTGATAGCATATAAAGCAGGTCCTCTGTGGCGATGTTGCCTGTGGCGTTGGGTGCAAACGGGCAGCCGCCAAGGCCGCCAAGGGATGCGTCTAGGACCCTGGCACCTGCTTGATACGCCGCCCAAGCGTTGGCAATGCCCGTGTTGCGGGTGTTGTGGAAATGGGCGCGAATGGGGATGGGTCCAGCAACTTCAACAGCGCGCTCTATAATTTCAGTTACAACGTGGGGTACGCCAACGCCGATAGTGTCAGCAATGGCAATTTCACGCGGTTCACACTGGGTCAGGGCCTTAACCATATCAATCACATGGTCAGTATCCACCTCACCATCAAAGGGGCAACCAAAGGCCGTTGAAATGGTTACTTGCGCTGAAATGCCTTCTTGTTTCGCTAGTTTAACAATTTCTGAGGTGACGGTAATGCTCTCAGCACTGGTCATGCCCTGATTTTTTTGACCAAAACCATCGGACGCCACCGCAACGGCACCAGCTTCATCAATGCCGTGGCCCTTATCATCGCGGGTTTCAAGGGCGCGAAAAAGACCCCGTTTATTGAGAACCAAGCCAATATAAGTGACATCATTGCGCACTGGTAAACCAGCCACAACCGCCTCAGCATCAGCCATTTGTGGTACTAATTTGGGGTGAACAAAGCTTGCTACTTCAAGGCGTTTAACGCCTGCATCCATGGCACGGTTTAGCAGTTGAAGCTTTTTCTCGGTTGGGAAAAAACCAGGTTCGTTTTGCAGGCCATCACGCGCACCTACCTCAACAATTTCAACTACTTCTGTCATTTTCTTAATCCTTTTTGAGCCTTAGCTTTAATTGCTTATTGGCTCTCTTTCTAATCGCCCTTGGTTATTGGGTCAAGGGGCAAGGTCTTAGCTATAACGCATGGGGTCGAGGGCTGATAGCTCAAAGGGGGCTGCATCCTGTTTTATCAGACCCAGCATTAAGTCAGCGCTAACGGCAGAAAGGGTTAAACCTAAATGTTGGTGCCCAGTGGCCACGAACAATCCCTTGTGATGAGGAATAGCACCAAGGGCTGGTAAGTAATCAGGCAAGGTGGGGCGATCACCAAACCATTGTTCAGGCTGATCCATAATCTTTAAGTCTGGAAATAAATCAGTCACTTGCTTGCCTAACAATGCGGCGCGGTTCCAATAAGGTGGGAAGGCGGGCCGTGTAAACTCAACCGTGCCTGCTAAACGAATGCCGTTTGCCATTGGTGTGGTAAGAAAGCCCCGTTCAGCAGATGATATAGGGATGTCAAAGCCATCAAGGTGTTGCCCGTTTAACATTTGGTGATAACCGCGTTCTGACATAAGCGGTAAGGACACGCCAAAGGGAGCAAGAAGGCTGTCACTGGCCCTGCCAGCGGTGATGATTAGGTTTTGGGCAATGATTCCTATGTCTTGGTTTAGCTGTGTTAAATGGTCGGTAATAAATTGATCGGTTTCTGCCACATTCCATTTTTCCATTCTATTTGATGGTGCCAAAAGTCCTGCGGGGCCATCCATTAGGGCGCGAAAGCGATAATGGGCACCATTATCAGGGTTTTTATCAAATCCCGATACAGGGGCTTTGACAAAGGTGCCACCTGCTAACATAAAATTTTGAAACAATTGCTGGCTTACCGCTAAGGGGTTCAGGCAATGCATGGAGTTTTTATAAAGCACGCCATGTTTGATGGTACGGGTTAGATGGGGGTTTAGGGCACGGACCTCATCTGGGTTAAGGAGATCAAGCTCTACCCCTTCTAATTGTTGGGTGTTGCGGTCACCTTCTTCACTGTAAAACTGGTCATTGCTTTCAAACACCCGCAGCAGACCATTGGTTTTAAAATGCTGACTTAATCCCTCATTTTCGATGGTGTTGTGCCAACTTTTAGTGCCCGCCATCATCATATTAGCAAGGGTACGGGTGCCACGGATAACTTGTTTGCGTTTTGCGGCAAGGGTGAATTTCATAAACCATGGGGCATTTGCCATGATGGCGCGTTTGTTCAGTGATAAAGGCGATAAACCATCCAGCATCATTTGCGGTAAGGCCATCAGGGTTTCAGAACGGGCAAGGGGGATAATTTCTTCAAATGCCAAAATGCCCGCGTTGCCATAAGAACAGCCCATGCCGGGGGCTTGTTGGTCGATTAAAATCACCGATTGGCCATCTTGCTGCAGCTTTCTAGCCAGTTGCAAACCAATGATGCCAGCGCCAATGATAAGATTATCTGCTTTCATGGGGTCCAAGAGAGGGTTCCTTTTTATGTCACAACAAAGCCATGCTTGAAGGGGTCGCGGTCATCAACATAAATGGTATTATTGCCCGTTTGGCGCGCCCAGCCAGCGATTGATGGCATAATGGCGGCGGTGTTGCCGACCAGTGCCGCAGCCTCAACCGTGCCAATAAATTGTGAGCCGATGATGCTTTCATGAACAAAACGATCACCAACAGCAAGCAGACCCTTGGCGGCTAATTGTGCCATGCGGGCAGAGGTACCTGTACCACAAGGGCTGCGGTCAATGGCGCGGTCACCATAAAATACGGCGTTTCTGGCGTCGCTATCAGGGTTTTTAGGGTTATCAGCCCATAAAAGATGGGTGACGCCATGAATGCGGCTGTCATCTGGGTGAACGGCCTTGTAGGCCTTATTTACAAGGTTTCTAATAAGGGGGCTAAGGCGTTGTAAGTTTGAAAGGCCCAAATCATCAAGACCTGAATAATTTTTCTGTGGTTCGATGATGGCATAAAAATTACCGCCATAAGCAATATCAACCACCAATTCACCTAGGTTTGGCACTATGATCTTAATGTCCGTGGCGGCAAGGAAGCTGGCGATATTATGAATTTTGACCGTATCAATATAGTCGCCATTCCATTGATAATGGGCATCAACGCGGCCTGCGGGGGTTTCAAGGCGCAGCAGGCCATCGTTTTCAGGTTTCACATAGCCGCCTTCAAGGGCAAAGGTGACGGTGCCAATGGTGCCATGCCCACACATGGGCAAGCAGCCGGAAGTTTCAATATATAAAAGACCCATGTCACAATCATCACGGTTGCTTTGGTAAAGGATGGTGCCTGACATTAGGTCATGACCGCGCGGTTCAAACATCAGGGCAGTGCGGACCCAATCATGATGGGCTAAAAAGTCTTGGCGTTTATCTGCCATGGTTTGACCAGCCAATTTTGGCGCGCCACCCACCACCATGCGCACAGGGTTTCCGCAGGTGTGACCATCAATGCAGTGAAAACTGTGTTTGTTAAGCCGTGACATCAATTGTCCTTTACAACTTAAGTCAATGTTGGCCGGTTTGCCATGGCGGCATTAAAGATGTCAATCACATGCTGGCGGTCATCTCCTTCAAGAATAAGGCGAGGAGGGCGTGTTAACTCAGACCCACGGCCTGCTAATCGCTCAGACAGTTTAATGCACTGTACCAAGTCAGGGCGGGCGTCAAGATGTAACAATGGCATAAACCAACGGTAAAGGGTTCGGGCATCATCCCACTTACCCGCCGCACACAGATCAAACAAGGCTTGGCCTTCTTTTGGGAAAACATTACTCATGCCGGAAACCCAGCCTTTTGCCCCAAGGGCCATGGTTTCGATCACCACATCATCTAGGCCGCAGAATAGCAATAAGTCATCACCTACGGCGTTATACATATCGACAAATCGGTTAGCGACACCAGAGCTGTCTTTGATGCAAACAACGGTGTCAATTTTAGCTAATTCAATCGCTAAATCAGGGGTGATATCGACATTATAGCTGGGTGGGTTATTGTAAAGCATGATCGGCAGGTCGCTGGCCTTAGCCACCTCGGCGAAATGCTGGACCAGCTCATGGGGTTTAGGTTTATAAACCATGGCAGGCAGCAGCATAATGCCATCAGCCCCCAATTTTTGGCAGTCTTTGGCAAGGTCTTGTGCTAATTGGGTGGTATATTCCGCTATACCAACAAGCACGGGAATTTTACCAGCGGCTTTTTGCACGGCCAGTTCAACAATTTGGCGTTTTTCTGTGGCTGAAAGTGAGCAACCCTCGCCAACCGTGCCGCACATCACAAGGCCCGAAACACCGTCGTTAATGAGAGCGTCTATGACCTGACCCGTGGCGTCATAATTGATTGAAAAATCATCGTTAAACTGTGTTGTTACGGCAGGAAAAACACCGCCCCAATTAACCCGCATACTATCCTCCCCAATGGCATGTTTTATAGATAGAAGTTTGACGGTGATTCTATCAAAAGATCAAGAATAAAATTACAGGCTGGACATTGGCTTTCATTGGTCGTTATTGTTTTATGAAAGACTATGAGACATGCTTTTAGGGGAAGGGTTCATTCTAATGAGGAAATATCGTTTTAAGGCACCGACAATACAGAAATTTGGTCATTATAACAAAGCATTGGGTTTAGTGGCGGCCTTGATACCATTGGCGCTGTCTTCGCCATTGTATGCATCGGATGAGGTGATTGGCCAATCCGTTTCTGTGGTGCGTGATTATCGCCAAGCTAATGAACGCACCATATTGGAAGACTATATCAAGTTGCTTTCAATGCCAAATGATGCCGCCATTGCTGGTGAGGTTGAAACCAATGCTGCTTACTTGATGGATCAACTTGAGGCGCGTGGCTTTAGCACGCAACTTTTGAAGGCGGGTAAAGGAGCGCCCTCGGTTTTTGCTGCGCGTGACTATAAAGGCGCTAACAAAACACTCACTTTTTATATTCATTATGATGGTCAATCAGTGGATAAAAGCAATTGGGCCAATGACCCGTTTGAGCCAACCATGCGTGATGGCAGTTTGTTAGAAGGTGCTAAGGTTGTTGATTGGCGCGCCGATCAAGGGGCTATTCCTGAAAATTGGCGCCTTTATGCCCGTTCTGCCAGCGACGATAAGGCCCCGATTATTTCGATGTTTACGGTTTTGGATGCCTTTGAAAAGGCCAATATAACACCATCAGTAAACATTCGTTTCTTCCTTGAGGGTGAAGAAGAAAAAGGATCGCCAACGCTGCGGGCCTTGATGGAAGAAAACAAAGACCTGTTAAAGTCAGACTTTTGGGTGTTTCTAGATGGCCCACAAGACCAACGTGGTAGCCCAAGAACTGTGATGGGTGTACGTGGTAGTATGGGTGGTGAAATAACGGTTTATGGCCCTAATAGCGGTCTTCATAGTGGTCACTATGGCAACTTTGCCCCCAATCCGATTACTATGATGGCGCATTTGTTATCATCCATGCGCGATGAAAACGGCCATGTGAAGGTCAAAGGCTTTTATGATGGTGTGCAGTCTATTGATGCTGATACCCAAAAACTAATCGATGCCATTCCTGATGCTGATGACGCTATTCAAAAAGCCATTGGTGCAGGGCGTGTTGAAAGCAAAGGCATGCGTTATGAAGCAACGCACCTTATTCCAGCCCTTAATTTTCAAGGCATTACATCTGGAAATACTGGTGCTAAGGCTCGCAATATTATTGAACCAAAAGCCACCACTGCCATTGGGGTGCGCTTGGTGCCTGGACAAACGCCTGAGGGGGTATCATCGGCCATTGATGCTCATATTGTAAGCCAAGGTTATCACCTCGTTCGCACTGATCCTGACCTAGAAACCCGTATGACCCATGAAAAAGTCGCCAAGGTGGTGTGGCGCAGTGGTTATAAATCTGTAAGAACGTCAGAGAATAATCCTTATGCTCAACGCCTAAATGAAATTATGGCTGACGTAACCGAGGGCAAAAACCTGATTTATCCCATTATGGGTGGCAGTTTGCCCTTAGCGCATATTACCGATGTTCTGAGCGTTCCTTTGGTGATATTGCCAATTGCCAACCAAGATAATAGCCAACATGCAGCCAATGAAAACATTGTCATCGGCAATTTGTGGCGTGGCATGGAATATTATGCTGCAATTTTGGCAGGGTTTGACATCACAAACTAAACATAAGGACACATAGAATGGCAGACTTTACAGATCATATCACCGACAAGCACAAAAGCTTTATCGAGCAACAAGTGATGTTTTTTACAGCGTCTGCCTGTTCAACGGGGCGAATAAATTTAAGCCCCAAGGGGACCGATAGTTTTCGCGTTTTAGGGCCAAATTTATGTGGTTATCTAGATTATACGGGCAGTGGTAATGAAACTGCCGCCCACATCAAGCATGATGGGCGTTTGACCATTATGTTCAATAGTTATACTCGAAACCCCTTGATTATGCGCCTTTATGGCAGGGGCGAGGTGGTCAGGCCTCATCATGATAAATGGTCAAAGCTGATGTCTGACTTTCCTAGCAAAGAAAATATGCGGCAATTGATCCTGCTAAATGTTGAGAGTGTGCAAACTAGTTGCGGATGGGGTGTACCCTTGATGGAATTTACGGGTCATCGTGACACCATGGATAAATGGATTGATAGCAAAGGTGCCGATGGTTTAGGTGATTACCAGCAAGAGAATAATGTTAAATCCATTGATGGCTTTGACACAGGGATTAATGATTAAGCATCAATCCCCAATAAACGGTTTTTGTTTTTCTTTAGTAATTCAGAAATATAATCATAAACCAAACGTATTCTGGCAGATTTTTTAAGATCAGAATGGGTTACTAACCAAAAATCTAAATTGGCAAATGTATAATCAGGGATAAGGCGAACCAGATCATCTTCTCTGTCTGCCATGAGACATGAATGAACACCAATACCATAACCAGACTTTGTGGCGTTTACAAGGGCGTTCATATTGTTACTTCTAAAGGCAACGGGACCCGTTTCAGGAACAACTTGACGCCAGTGTTTTTCAAGAAACGCTAGATAATCTTTCGAGGCCATAACGATGCGGTGTTGTTTCAAGTCATCCAGATTTTGCGGGGCAGGGTTATTTTTTAGATATTTTTTTGAGGCATAAATGCCCAATGCCAAACTCCCTGCTTTTTTGCTGATCAAATCCATCTGATTGGGTTCAAACATGCGAATAGCAATATCCGCCTCACGTCTAATAAGGTCAGCGGCATTAAGTTGAACTCTAATTTCAAGCGTTATATCGGGATATTTTTCTGAAAAGCCCTGCATTTCATTGGTTAGCCATTGGGTGCCTAAACTTTCAATCACGGATATGGTTACGTCACCTGCGGGTTGAGTGTCTCGGCCTGTCAAAATACGTTCTGCGACCATGGCTTCGTCGCGCATTCTTTCTGCATGGGTCAGCAATAGTGCGCCAATTTCAGTGAGATCAAGACCAGAATTGGTGCGAATGAATAGGGTTTGCCCCACACTTTCCTCCATTGAGGAAATTCGCCTACCAACAGTTGGTTGGCTGGTGTTAAGGCGCTTTGCCGCACCAGAAAGGCTGCCAGTTTCTGCAACAGCTAGAAAGTCGCGTATATAAGTCCAATCCATCATGGCACAATCTCCTATTCATAAATGTATAGTGATTATGCAAATTTAGTCAATTGTTATGCGTAAATGTTTATCTTATAGTCAATTTATCGACACAAATTCTTACAAAGGATGATTATCATGTTTACCCCTATTACTTTTTCAAAAGGTTTAAAAGCTGCTGTTGTTACTGTTGTTTTAGCGTCTAGCTTCGCAGTATCTGGCAACGCAATGGCGTCGGGTATTACAAATATCATTAAAGCTGAAAATGCCTTGGCAAAAGGTAACAATGAAGGTGCCGTAAAATTTGCTAAAACAGCCCTTCGTCGTGGATTAACCGACAAGCAAAGCCAGCGTGCATACAATGTTTTGTGTGAAGCACTTAAAGCTGAAAATTCTGAAGAAGCAGTTAAATATTGCAAAGCACAATGAGATAGCAAACTAATATTACCTCAAAACCCTTATACCCCATATTGGTATAGCCTAAGGCGGAAACAGTGTTTCCGTCTTTTTTTTTGCTAATTAACCGTCGCGATTTAGCTTGTTAATGATAACCTCAAGGGTGTCATTGGCTTGTTCGGTCTCAATCTGACAGGTGCCAGCAGCACGGTGCCCGCCGCCATTATACATTAAGCATAATTCACCGACGTTTGTATTAGATGTGCGTGTGATGATGGATTTGCCAATGGCAAAAACGGTGTTTTGTTTATTTAGGCCCCACATGATGTGGATGGATATGTTGCATTTTGGATAAAGCGCATAAATCATGAAGCGGTTGCCAGCATAAATTGTTTGTTGACGGCGAAGGTCAACCACCACCACATTATCATAAACTTTTGAGCATTTACGCAATTGCTGGCGGAAAATTTCTTCATGTTCGCGGTACAGCTGTACACGTTCTAACACATCAGGGACTTTTAAAATTTCGGTGATTGTCTTGGTTCGGCAGTGGTCGATTAAGTCCATCATCAATTGATAGTTTGAAATGCGGAAGTCTTTAAAACGCCCAAGACCTGTACGAGCATCCATTAAAAAGTTTAGTAAAACCCAACCCGAAGGCGCTAAAATTTCTTCGGGGGTGAATTGGGCCGAATCAGCTTTGTCAACGGCATCCATCATATCTTTTGATACCATTGGAAAGCGTTTTTCACCGCCATAATGATTATAAACAACCCGCGCTGCTGATGGGGCGTCTGGGTCAATAATGTGATTCTCAGGCTGTTCCAACATCATACGCATAGACTCGCTTGAATGGTGGTCAAAGCAAATGTGACAACCGGGAACATAAGGCAGATTGGTTGTGATATCGCGCTCGTTAATTTCAACCTTGCCATCTTGCATATCTTTTGGGTGAACAAACTTAATATCATCGATAATGTCTAGTTCACGCAACAAAACGGCACAAACCAAACCATCAAAATCACTGCGTGTTACGAGACGATATTTTGTTTCAGACATTTGTTGACCCCCTGTCGGATTTAGCGAAAAAAAATCTTGCACTGATAGAATTAAAGCCCTTACCATTAATGGCAAGTTATTTTTTCATTTAGTGGATAGGGGGACAAGAAAAAATGATAAACTTTCAATACCTAAAAGGCATTGGTTTTGCCAGTATTTTAGCTTTTGTGCCAATGACGCTGCATGCCCAAGATATGGATTTTCCAAGCGATTTATGGCAGAGATATGATACCGTAGAACGCGCAGGATTTAGTGAAAAAGGGATTAAAGCACTTGATCAAACGGTTTCATCTATGAACACCCATAGCATGATGGTTATCACCAATGGCAAGGTTGCCTACGAATATGGTGATTTGGAAACAACAACATATGTTGCTTCAGTACGCAAAAGCGTCTTAGCCATGTTATATGGGCCTTATGTTAAAGACGGCACAATTAATCTTGATGCAACACTGTCAGACATTGGCATTGATGATGCTCAAGGTCTTTTAGATATTGAAAAACAAGCGACAATTGATCACTTGGTTACGGCCCGGTCGGGCATTTATCATCCAGCCTCAAATGGCGGCGATAATACCGCTGATGCGCCAGAGCGTGGGTCACAGCAACCTGGAACATATTTTCTATATAATAACTGGGACTTTAATGCTTCGGGCGCCATATTCGAGAAATTAACAGGTAAAAATATTTATGATGCGCTGAATGATCAAATGGTCGGTCCGCTTAATATGCAGGACTTTGATCTGCAAAAGCATCTGGATGATGGTAAGACAGGTAATTTAGAGCGCTCGCACTTTCCAGCCTATCACATGCATTTCTCAACCCGTGACCTTGCCAGGGTAGGGCATTTAATGCTGAATAAGGGTGTTTGGGACGGTCAACGTCTTTATGATGAGGCTTGGATTGAAAAAATTGTTTCAACAGTAACGCCAAAATCTGACATGAACCCCATGTCTGTGCGTCAGGGGGATTTTGGTTATGGTTATATGTGGTGGGTGTTTGACAAAGACACAAACGCGCCTGAGTATGAAGGTGCCTATGCAGGGCGAGGGCATTATGGTCAATATTTGGTTGTACTGCCAAAGCTTAATATGGTTATTTCCCATAAAACCATGCCGCAACGCTATTCTTCACCAGAGGAATATGCAAAAATTCGGGTAACATGGCCGCAAATGAAAGAAATTGTTGATGCGGTTTTGGCGGCACGTGCAGAATAATGTATGAAAAGCCTTATTCGATAAGAAGATAGCTGGTGAGGGTGGTCAAACTACGCATATAGTTGACATCCTCATCACTCCATTCTCTCACTTTTTCACGGCTTTCGCAGCAAATCACGCCCAAATGCACATCTTTTCGTTCAATGATAAAGTCAAACAGAGACTTGATGCCATTGGGTTTGAAATAATCGTCAAACAATTCCGTGGTGCTGGGGTGAGTTTCAACATGATTGGCACGCAAGGTTTTTTCAGTCATTATCGCTTTGAAATAATTGGGATAACTCTCTCGCTTAAGCTCGCCATCATTATGAAATTTTTGATCAAGCGCATTATAGGCTAATTGACACTGTATCGCCGACTGATCGTCGTTAAACATCCAATAGCTAACAAGGTCGGCATCTACATTCTCTGAGGCGTCTTTTAAAACGCATTCCAAAAGATGTTGCCTGTCAATTTGATTGTCTTTTTCTAAGGCTTCAACGGTATATTTCATATAGAACCTTATCTTTGTATTATTGTTATTCCGTATTTTATATTTTTAACAAAATAAAACAAATGAAGTGTTTGTCAAATGTTGAATAATTTGTATATCATAGGGCAGTTGAATTTTTGGGAGGGTTTTATGGAAGATCAACAACTTAAAACATATCATGTGTGGGATAAATCGGTTCGTTTTTTTCATTGGATTAATGTGATTTGCGTTCTGTGTTTATTGGCATTGGGCTTGATTATTTTAAACAGTGGGATGTTTGGCATTCCTAACGAAGGTAAGGTGTTATTAAAAGAGTTGCATGTGATCGTTGGTTATGTGCTGGCGCTTAATTTATTATGGCGGGTGATTTGGGGCTTTATTGGCAGTAAATATGCGCGTTGGTCAGCGGTTTTGCCGTTCAAAAAGGGACTGGGGAATGATATCTCAGAATTTCGCCAAGGTTTAAGTAATGGTAAGCCTGTTCATTATAAAGGTCATAACCCGCTAGCTCGTATTGGCATTAGTTTATTATTCTTGCTACTTATTAGCCAAACAATCACAGGTTTGGTTTTAGCAGGTACTGATGTTTATTATCCACCGCTTGGTAATTGGATTGCTGAATGGATTGCGGCAGAAGGTGTTAATCCTGCTGATCTGATACCTTATTCTCCTGACCTCTATGATCCTGAGGCTTATAAAGAAATGCGCGAGTTCCGCTCACCTTACTTGTGGGTGCATTTAAACGGTTTTTATGCCTTGTGTGTTTTGGCCGTTATTCACATTGCCGCGGTGATTTATGAAGAAAACAAAATTGGTGGCGGCATGATTAGTGCGATGTTCACAGGTAAAAAAGCGTTGCCTGAAAAACCTGTTGATGATGAATAGGTAAGGGTAAGGGTAAGGGTTTGCTGATGAGTATTTACCATAAGAATATGCTGTCTGTTGGTCTTTTGCTGGCCATGATGGTGCCGTTAGAAGCATATGCGGCACCATCAAACACACCTGATGGGCAAGAGCAACAAGCTCCATCAGCAAAGCCAATAGAAAATATGTCTGAAACCATAGAGGCTGACTTTAATGATGTTGCCTCTATTGAGCAGATTTTAGCAGCACTTTATGATGTAGTTTCTGGCAATACCGATGAAAAACGCGACTGGAAGCGCATGAAGTCACTGTTCTTGCCTGAGGGGAAGTTAATCCCCACAGGGCAGAATGGCCCACGGGTGATGTCTGTGGATGACTATAGTGTGATGGGTGATCGTACGTTTGCCCAAATTCCGTTTTACGAAGTGGAAAACAGCCGCATTGTTGAGCAGTTTGGCAATATTGCCCATGTTTTCAGCACCTATGAATCGCGCCATGATCCATCTGAAAGCATGCCCTTTATGCGGGGGATCAATTCTATTCAATTGGTCAAACACAGTGGCCGTTGGTGGATTGCCAATGTGATGTGGCAAGCGGAAAATAAAGACCATCCCTTACCGGATAAATATCTGAAATGAGGTGAGGTCGTAGTAATCGGATACGATTGTTGATACGTATTTATGATAATGGTGTTTG
>CAKZLM010000124.1 GCA_937126915.1 uncultured Alphaproteobacteria bacterium | reverse complement strand
GGCACGGGGTGCGACTTTTATGAGCGACAAAACCAATACAAAGAAAAAAACGGCAAAGAAGAATGATCCAACAAAGACTTCTTCTGGCTCTGATCGTATGCCTTTTGGATCACGTCGTTATACGCCTATGCTATTTGCCACGACCCTTACGGGTCTTTGGTTGATTGCGGCTGTCATTTTATTATTCACCGACGAAGCATTAACCGCACAAACAAATTCCTTTGGTGATTTGTTAAACACTCTAACGGGCCTTGCTGCACCCATCATCATTGTTTGGCTTATTGCTTTGGTTTTCCAACGCACCGACCCGTTGCTTGAACGCCGTCTTGAAATTGCAAAAGGCATGGATCAGGCCTTAGCACCGATTGATGATGCTGAAAAACGCCTAGAAGCCATCGTTAAAAACATCGACCAGCAAGTAACACAAATTGAGGCCTCAGCAGATATTGCGGTGCAGCGCATTGATGCCTTGGAGGACCGCTTTCAAGCCCAGATTAATGATTTGTTTGCAGCAACAGGTAAAAGTGAGGATCACGCTGTTAAGCTGAAAGAATCATTGACCAATGAACATGATAAAATGATCAAATTTTCAGGCGACCTTGAAATCCGCATCAAGGAACTTGAAGCCATTATGTCTGGTGCGTCGGAGCAAATTTTACAGACCGTTATGAAAGCCCGCGCTGAGGCTGATAGTGCCAGTGATCGCCTTAGTGACCAAACCACATCAATTGAGAGCAGCACGGAAAAAACATCAAAAGCCCTGCTTGATATGAGCAAGATGCTGGAACAACAGCGTCTAAGCCTTACCGAGGCCGCGGATGAAACCCGTCACAAATTAACCTCTACATTTGAAACCTTGTTGGAACAAAGCAACAAGTTATCACTAGATATCGATAGTCTTGATAACCGTGCTAATGATTTGAACCTTAACCTCAACAAGCAAGCTTCTGTCCTGAAAGACCTAATGGCAGAAGCAGGCGATCACGCTGATAAGTTTGAAGAATCAATTGATCGTCATTCGACCGCCCTTTCAAAAGCCTCAACAAATGCCCTGTCACAGGTTGCTCAAGCAGGCGAAGAGTTTGGACGCCAAGCCGATGAGTTGCAGAAAACTGCTCATCTTGCCCTTGATAATGCCGCAAAATTGTTTGAAGAGGCCCGCAAGGTTATTAGCGATGAATCGCAAAAAGCTGAAGACGATGTTAGAATATCTGCACGTAATGCTCTTAGTGAGATGGACAGCTTAGCCAAGGGCCTTGCCGAGCAAGCTGAATATATCCGCCGTTCTGCCAATGACAATGCCACCAACTTTGGCGATATTACCGAAAAACTCAATGATCATGCTGATCTTATTTCTGCTGCCTCTAGAAACGCTGCTGAGGGGATGCGTGAAATGGGTGACACTATGGATGATCGCCAAGAAAAATTAGGCCAGTTGTTAAGTGAGGCAAAACGTCAGTTTGAGCAAAGTGAGGAAAGTATTTTCCGTCAACGCCAAAGCCTGGCCGAAGCGACACGCCTATCTACCAACAGCTTGACCGATGCGACTGCGGCTATCAAACAGCAAGCCGATGAATTATCTGAAAAATCAAACGAGGTTAGCCAAACGCTGAATGAACATCACACAACGCTTTCTCGTAATATCGGAACCCTTGATGAAAAAGCTACAGGATCAGCTGCACGTATGCGCCTTGCAAGCGATAAGCTGAAAGAAGAAACAGAAAACTTAGGCTTATCCATTGAAGGTACCACCCGCGCATTTGCTGAGGCAGCAGAACAATTTAAAGCGGGAAGCAAAGCTCTTAAAGAACAGGGCGATGCTGCTGTTGGCTCCATTCATGATGCTGCTAACCGCGCCAATGAAAGCAGTAACACCCTTGAAGGCCTTACCAGTCGTAATATTGACCAATTGGATGGCTTGACTGAGCGTCTTGGGAAAACCGCTGATATCGTAACAGATAATGCTGTTAAAGCGGTTGCAGCAACAGAGGAAGCTGCCTCACAATTGGATGACAGTTTAGAGAAAACCATTGCAACGGCTAAGGCTCGGGTTGAGGAGATATTGAGCGAAATTAATCACGATGCAGAAGATAGCTTATCTCATCTCCATATCCGCTTCTCTCACGCCCTTGATAAAGCGCTTTTAGAACTTGAAGAGGCTAATTTAAACGCTCGCAAGCAAGCAGAAGACGCCAGCACCCACATTGCCCATCAGGCGGATAAATTATTGAAACGAGCTGAGCGCTTTAAAGAAGAAAGCGCATCGCTTAACCAATCTTTAATTGATATGCAACGCGATCAATTTGTGAAAGCGTCATCTTTGATTATCGAAAGTTTAAACAACAGTTCAATTGACGTTATGACCGCACTAGAGACAGATTTACCGGACAGTGCATGGAAGCAATACCTGAATGGTGATCGTGGCATTTTCGTAAGAAAAGCCGTTAAAATTGGTAATCGCAAGATTAAAAATGCCATTCAAGACAAGTTCCAAAATGATAAAGAGTTTCGTCAAGCCGTTCTTAAATTCACTGGTGATTTTGAATTAATGATGCACCGTGTGATGACTGACCGTCAGGCCAACCCCATTTCGGTTACCTTGGTCTCATCTGAATTGGGTAAACTTTATGTCTTACTGGCACAAGCAACAGAAAAAATGAACCAGTTAAAAGCCAATTAATAGCTTCAAACCAAACATTGGCTTTTCTTAGGGGGTGACTTTAGATTTAGAGCGCCCGACTCATTACCAAGCTTGCCGATTAGATAATCAATATTTTCACTATCAAATTCAACTTCGCATGAGGTGAGAACCCGTTCGATGATAAGAAGACGCAGCATGTCTTTATCATCGCCGCCGGTTTCTGCCATCTCATTAATCACCTTAAGAGCAGCACGGGCAACCGGAGCCATTTTTTCAGAAATGCCTGCCTTAACCATAATCTTCTGGAGACCAACGCCACCACGATCATTCATTAATTGGTAGGCATTATTAACAGGCACGCCAGATTTTACTGAAAGGGCAGCATTGAAAAAGTTAGCATCACCCATACAAAGCGCACGAATTATAATGGTGGGGGTTAAACGTCCATTTTTCTCTAGTTGCTTAACCATGGTCATAACATCTTGGCTTTCACGACCATCAAGCAAGCCAATGGTGGCTTTCTCGCGGCTAGAAACTAGTAGGTCCATCGCTGTATCAGGCGACATTTTATGATGTGTTACCAAGTGATCTTTAATTTTATCAGAAACCAAGTTGACCAAACGCTCCGCCACTTTTAGCGGTAAATTTTGTCGGGTCGCTAGCTTGCTGTTAACCGCATCACTATTCCCAAATTCATCAACGACCTTAGACATAGTATCGTCAGATATTTGTGCGCCCTGATTAGCAACCAGCGTTGCAACCACTTCTTCATTACCAGTTTCTGCCAAGGCTGCAGACAATTCTTCAGAAACATTTTTACGTCGAGCGACAGCAGATTGGGCTTCAACCCCTTGACTGCTGATAATTTCTTTCAAGTCTTCATCATCTAAAACAATAGAGTTTTCAAGAATTGGAATCGCCACTTCTGCCTCATCTTTGGCGAGGGTAAAGGCTACATCATGTGGTATGTCTGGGTTGTCTTGCAGACTTTCTGCCAATGCTTTACGAACACGTAATTCAACGTCTTTAATCAAGCTGCTGAAAATATCTTCAGCAATGGCGCGCTCTTGCGAACTAAGTTCAGAAGAATACCCCTTGCCCAATTTTTCGGCAATGGCAGCTTTTGAATCAGCACTTGGATTCGACATAAGTTTGGTTACATCTTCCAGTGAAATGGTTGTTTTTTCAGCCACTCTAAATTCCCGTCAATAAAGGCAAGTCTTAAGTCATTAACTTTAAAATCTCTTCTATAATATGATTTTGCCAACAAAATAGTCATCTGTCAAAAAAATCTGCACGTATGAACAGTTTTAGCGATTCTTTCTATTGTCCTTCGCTTTATGACCAGATATACACAGGCACAAATCTATTAACCAAAACATGGCCAAAAAAGGCTGGAAAGTATAGGGAAATGAAAACCTTTTTTCTGTCGCTTGTCGTTTTAATGACAAGCATTTTAACTAATCCTCACACAAGCCATGCTGTTGAGGCCGCATCAGGCGACCGGTCAGAAGTTGAAGCAGCCATTAACGCTGTTATGCAGCCAGCAATGGCACCAATTTCTAGTGCAATTTTAAATTCTGGTATTCGCTTTTTAGATGATGGTGGCTTTAGCTTAGTCACTGGCCTTGAAGCCAGTAATGAATTAGCCGCAGGTATCACCCTGCCCTTCATCGTAATTTGGTTGTTCATTGGTGGCTTAACCTTCACGCTTTATATGCGCTTCATCAATGTGCGCGGCTTTAAACAATCGATTAAGATTGTACGCGGCACATATGATGACCCGAATGACCCCGGTGAAGTTACCCACTTCCAGGCGCTTACAGCGGCCCT
>CAKZLM010000123.1 GCA_937126915.1 uncultured Alphaproteobacteria bacterium | reverse complement strand
GTTTAATAGCAGAATAGGCGCTTCTTAAAGGCAAAAGTGCCTTTCATTAATGAACCTGATGTTGCTGCAAGGCATTAATCATGGATGGATCAGTGAGAGTGTTTGTGGTTGAAGCACAAAGACCATCGGTCAGCTTTTTAAAGGGCATATCATAAACGCGCGCTAATACCACAAGTTCAGAGGCTTTAAGGCTGTGTTGACCACTTTCAACCCTTAAAACATGCTGTTCACTAACTTTAAAATGTTGGGCTACATGCTGAAGGGTCATTCGCCTAGCAAGACGAACAGCCTTTAATCGAGCACCTAATTTTTTGCGAACCTCAGGGTCTTCTTTGTTGAGGATATTAACGTTTGCCATTGCTTGACTTTCAATAAAAATACAAAGCACTAAGGCTTATCTTATATCACATATCAGTCGATTCCGCACATATTAATTTCTAAATGTTAATAAAAGGTAAAAGATTATTAGTAAAACGGCGCTTTCACCATCTTGTGATTTGTATGTGTTGATGGCTTGTGATTGGCTTTCATCATTATAAAATAATCTTGATGCGAGGAATAATCATGAAACAGACAAAAATGAATAAATTAGCGTATGCCACGGCATTTGTGTTGATGGGGGCATTGGGCTCCAACATGGCGGGTGCTGCGCCGATTGATCACCATGGTAAAGGGCACGGGCATTTAACCAGTGCCATGAAAAACCCATCCAGATTAGAAGCACATGTGGTTCGCGATGGTGATCGTAAACCGGCTGTGGTATTAGCCTGTGCGGGTTGAAAGCCAGGGATGCAGGTGCGGGACCTGTATGCCTCTGGCGGGTATTATTCCATGGTGAGGGCCGCTGCGGTTGGTCAAAAGGGTAAGGTTTATGCTCATAACAGCATGCGTGCCAAAGAACGTAATGGCGAAAAATACGCGGCTGATTTTGGTAAGTTTAAGAATATCGAATTGCTTTATGGCGATGCCAGTGCAACGGGGTTAGCAGATAATTCATTGGATATGGTGACTTTTGTCTTATTGTATCATCATAATATGTATGACGAAAGCAACCCTAATGGCACCCCAGCTGGCACAACGGCCCTTTATAATGAAGTGAAGCGGGTGTTAAAGCCGGGTGGTACGTTTTTGGTGATTGAGCATCAGGCCGTTGAAGGTGCAAGTCGCGCTGATAGTGCCAGTTGGCACCGTGCTACAGCCGCCGCATCAATTGAAGACGCCACATCAGTTGGGTTTGAATTTGCTGGTGATGCGCCCATACACGTTAATGCGGATGATCCAATGAACATGCATTGGGGCCCAGCTGGCATGCGAGGCAAAACCACACGTTTTGTTCACAAGTTCACCAAGCCTGAATAACGATCTATCACTTATCTGAAACAAGGCACCGTCAGTTATTGTCGGTTCCTTTTTGTGAAACAGCGAGAAAGCAAGGCCCAAAATCATTAAGCCGAAGGGTAAAGT
>CAKZLM010000122.1 GCA_937126915.1 uncultured Alphaproteobacteria bacterium | reverse complement strand
TTTTCATGGTTTTTCATAACGCATGAAACCTCCCTATATAAAACTTTGGCCGGGCTTTATGCCCGGTTTTCTTTTTTTCTGGACTTTTCGGGTTTTTGTGACTGTCTAATCAACTCTCGTTTTCCAAATGCACCCCAAGCTTTTTCTTTTTATGACTTAACCGATTTGTCGGTGTCTAAAACCAACACGCGCCACATCAGGCATGGCATTGGAGGAGGGGCCTGCCTTTCAAGGTGCTTTAAGGGAGAACACTAACTTTTTCGATAATATCGCCTTCATTGAGGGCTTTGACCACATCCATGCCTGCGGTGATGTCAGCAAAGACGGTGTAGCGATCATTCAAATGGGCATTGGGTTGCAGATTGATGAATAACTGCCGGCTGCCAGTATCCTTGCCAGATGTTGCTACCCCAACGGTGCCAATGGTGTGGGCGCGCATTGATAGTTCTTCCCTAATTTGCCCCCAATCCGCGAGGGCTTGCGGGCCATCAAGATCTAGCCCCGCTTGGGCGACAAAATTTGGCACCACACGATGAAAGGCCATCCCGTCATACTTCCCCGCCTTAGCAAGTTCATAAAAACGCGAGGCGGTATAGGGGGCTACATAATCCAAGGTCATCTCGAAAGCGCCCTTGCTGGTTTCAAAACGAAGGACCTTTCCAAACGCTTCTTTCACCTGATTAAACTTTAGGGTTGGGTGGTCAAGGCGTTCAATGGCCTCAGGGTCAATATAAGACTTTAAAATCGGGTGACGGGCACCATCAATGGAGGCCAAATAATCTTGGCCTTTATCGGTTTTCGCCATCACCCCAAGGGTTTTGAATCTACCATAACCCCCTGCCTCAAAATAAGGAATGGCACGCTCAACAGCCTCATCAGGGTTGATGTTTGACAAAACATTAAGTGCCGTTAATCGCACCCAATTAGAACGGGCACTATCAGGAATGATGGTTGAATTATCTTGCAGGGCACGGGTGAGCAAAGACATTTTTTGCGGGGCATCATCCGCCATCATGGCAATACCATTAATGGCTGCAGTGCGCACATGGGAGTTTGGGTGATCCAACCCCTGACGTAAATAAACCGCATAGCGATTATCGCCCACCGCCATGATGCGGTTTAACAAGGCCACCTGATTTACATCACCACGAGATAATCCATAGCGTTCAAATACCTGCTTGCCATCCGCACCATATTGCGCCAAGCCACGAAACAATAACCCCTCGTGCGGCATTGCACGGCGCACATCAAAAAGCGTTTCATAAAGCGCCAATGGCACCACTTTTGGCAAACTTTTCATCCGTGCCATTAAATACAGCACATTATCGGCCAAATCGTCATGATGTTGGCTAGATTGCTCGTCAGCGCCCACGAGAGATACCAGTTTTCGTGGATTAAGGGTTTCAAGGGTACGAACCCCATCAGGGTTAAAAATTTGTGTATGCAGCAAGCCCTTAATTATGCCAAGCAAAATGATGTGATCATCGGTTTCATTAAATGCTTTGATTAAATGATCATAATGATCTTCACGACCATCGGCGGACATAAAGCTATTCACCTGCAACCCCAAGGACGCATAGGCACGTGATAGAATATCAGCGTTTTTTTCATTGGCAATCAGCGCCATCAAGCTGTCACCAGCATAGTCACCATCAACAATACCAAGGGCAAAGGCCACCGCCAATCGCACATTGGCGTCGGGATCATTAATCATCGGTCTTAAGCGCGAGATAGCCACATCATCGCCAATGCGACCAAGTGTCAGAACTGCTATTTTACGCAAATCAGGGTTAGAGCTGGTAAGGGCAGAGCGAAAAGCAATCGCAGACGAAGTGCGGCGATCACCTGCTTCTAGCACCTCGCCGTAAATGCCTTGGTCAGCTTGGGCAATTTTATAAAAGTCACCCGCCATTGGCGCTGAAGATGCTGATGGCACCATCAACAGCCCTTGAAAGGCAATCAAACATGCACCAATATGTAGCCCATTTTTAAGGTTTCTGGTGATCACTTTTTCCTCCCGACAAGAAAAATGCAGCAACCCCCTCTAAGCTGCTTTGGCTTTTAGCTTTTTCCAATTCACCCGAAATAGCAAGAGAAATATAATCAACGACATCCAAAGCCATGGCTCTAACCGCTGTCCACGCAACATCATCCAATAATGCACCAACACCAACGGTACGATGAGATAAACCAATTTATGTAATTTTTGCCAACGTTTGGCCCCCAAGCGTTTAACCATTTTTTTGGTGCTGGTTAGGGCCAAGGGCAATAATAATAAAAAGCTAATCATGCCAATGGTAATGAAGGGGCGTTTAACAATGTCATCCCAGATGACGGGCCAGTTAAAATATTGATCTACCGCAATATAATGGCTGATGTGAAGGGCAGCTAAGGTAAAGGCATAAAGTCCCACCATGCGCCGAAACGCCACGGGTAACGGGGTCTTAAAGATTTTAGAAAGCGGTGTTAAGGCCAAACCCAACATCAAATAATAAAATGCCCAATCACCAGTGAAGCGATTTGTTGCCTCAATGGGTTGAAAACCAAGCGCACTGTTACCCACCGTCAGGGTTAAATACCATTGCCATGCCAACCAGATAAGCGGCCCGGCCAATAGCAAAAACACCACTGGCTTGATGCGACGATTAAGGGTTTTGGGTTTCACGGATAAAACAGCCACCGGCACACACCACTCTTTTCACGATAAAGACCTAGCAAGGGCCCAAGCTTAATAATTCTTCTTCAAATCCATGCCTGCGTATAGGGCGGCCACCTCTTCTTCATAGCCATTAAACATCAAGGTTTCACGGCGGCGAAATTCACCGACGCGGCGTTCACTGGCTTGTGACCAACGGGGATGGCTAACATTGGGATTTACATTAGAATAAAAGCCATATTCGCTGGGCGCGCTGTCTTGCCAGCTGGTGAAGGGCATATCCTCAACAAATTTAATCCGCACAATAGATTTGATCGATTTAAATCCATATTTCCATGGCACCACCAACCGTAAAGGGGCACCATTTTGATGCAGCAATGATTTGCCATAAAGACCTACCGCCAACAGCGCTAGAGGGTTCATCGCCTCGTCCATGCGCAGACCCTCACGATAAGGCCAATCTAGAACGGGATAGCGAACACCACGCATTTCATCGCGGTCATATTTGGTTTGAAAGGCAACATATTTGGCCCGTGAATTGGGTTCAAACCGCTTTAACACATCACCCAAAGGCACGCCAACCCATGGGATCACCATCGACCATGCCTCAACACAGCGAAAACGATAAATGCGCTCTTCTAATTGATGCGGGTTTATGAGGTCTTCAAGGCTAATCTTGCCAGGCTTATCACAATGACCTTCCACCTCAATAGTCCAAGGTTCAATAGACATTGCATCAGCATAACGCGCTGGATCATCCTTACCCATGCCAAATTCATAAAAATTATTGATGCTGGTGACCGCCTCAAACGGGGTTTTATCTTCATCGACACGATAATCTGTTGTTGCAAAATCCAGCGCCTCGCCTGCATCGGCTTGTGCTTCACCTTGACCCAAGCCATTGAGGGCCACCGCACCGCCACCAAGGGCCAGCCCTGCAACACCCATACTTTTAATAATATCACGGCGGGAATGATAGGTGCCTTCATCGGTGACATTATTTTCACTTATATCAGATTTTTTCTTGTGTCGAATAATCATCTAATCTTTGCTCCTTCATATCTTTCATGTTTTTCTACGTACAAACAAAGGCCAAAGATCAAGCACCAAGGAAATTTGACGCGGCCCTTACAAACATGGCGAGAAAACAGCAAAAAGATAACACATA
>CAKZLM010000121.1 GCA_937126915.1 uncultured Alphaproteobacteria bacterium | reverse complement strand
TTTTTATTTTTTAATTTTATTGTAGAAAAAATATTTAATGTCAGAAATTCTGGCACCAACAGCTTGGTTGGTAACTTCCGCACAGGAAACTTGGACCTAAACACCGTGGTTGATGCCTTAGAGGGCGAAGGTTATTTATCGGTTCTTGCCGAACCAAACCTGACCGCCATTTCTGGTAAGCCAGCCAATTTCCTTGCTGGTGGTGAGTTCCCAGTGCCCGTTCCTGACCAAGGTGAAATTGGTATTGAATATAAGCAATTTGGTGTTGGTCTTAACTTTACCCCAACTGTTCTAAGCGATCGCAAAATTAACCTTGAGGTTGCCCCTGAGGTAAGCCAATTGTCTAGTGCTGGCGCCATAAGAATGAATGGTATTTCTGTGCCATCAATCAGCACGCGCCGTGTTAGCACCACCGTAGAACTAGGGAGCGGGCAAAGCTTTGCCATTGCTGGCCTTATTCAAAACAACATCACTGGTGACACCAGTAAAGTGCCAGGCCTTGGCGATATCCCAATTTTGGGTGCGCTGTTCCGTTCTGAGCGCTTTAGAAAACAAGAAACTGAATTGGTGGTTATTGTAACCCCTTACATTGTTCGCCCAATGGACGAACGCCAAATTGTTCTGCCCACTGATGGTCAGATCGTTCCAACCGATTATCAACGTTACCTCTCTGGCAAAGGCTTGTCTCAGGAGGCGCGTCCACAAACCCTTTCTAAGGGCAAAAAAGGTCGCGCTTCGCTAGGGCAGGCTGGATTCCGGATTGGCCAACGATAGTAAAGGAGAAAACCATGATACGTCCCGAAAAGCATATTTGGCCTATCCTTAAAAAGCTGTCGTTGGCCACTTTTTTATTAACCCCTCTAGCGGCATGTCAAAGTGTCTCTGACTATACAGGTGCGGCAGATTTTAAACGCGCCGAGGTAAGCACCGAACGCTTTAGCCATGTCATTGCCCTGAATGAGGAAAGCACCTTAACCGCCGCAGAATGGCAACGCGTTCAGGCCTTTATCACCTATTATCAAGTGGGCTATGGCGATGTTATTGCCTTTGATATTGGTGATCAAAACCTTGATGTCAGTGCACTGGCAGCTGCCTTGGAAAAACAAGGATTAAGCGTTTCACCAACACCAGTAGTTTGGGGGAAGGCACCACAGCAAAACAGCTTAACCATGGTGGTTGATCGTTATCGTGCCAGCACGCCAGATTGCGTGCAGAACCCTGAGCATATTGACGGTGCCCATCATATTGAAAGTCGCTATTTTGCTTGCTCGAACCAGTCACTGTTAAATGCCATGGTGGCCCATAAAAACCATTTGGTTGTGGGCGCTGGTGATCAAGCTGCCAATGCTAAAGGTGCTGCACGCGCCATCAACGGCCAATCCCCCAGAGGCACTGTTAGCACAAGCAGCACACAAAGTAGCACATCCTCTAGCTTTGGCATTTCACTATCAGCCACCAAAGGGAATTAATCATGACTGCAGAAGCCTTAAAAACAATGGCTGCCGCCAACAGTGACATTCCACGCGAAACCTTTGCGGCTTATTTATGTGATCAAGAAACCTTGGACATGTTGGCGCCTTGCGTTAAAGAACGCGGCTGGTCGCCAGAACGCATTCAAATGGGCGGCATTGCAAACGCCATCCGCGCTGTGTCTGTGTTGCCATCACCGCATTATCTGATCGTTGATCTATCTGAAAGTGCTGATCCTGTTAATGACATTGAAAGCCTTGCCAGCATTTGTGAGGCCGACACTGCGGTTCTGGCTCTTGGCACCAAAAACGATGTCAAACTGTTCCGTCAAATTCTGCAAGCAGGCATTCATGATTATATTTTAAAGCCCGTTGGCGTTGAGACCATGCGTGAAGCCATCGCCGAATTGATCATGATGGTTGAAAATGCTGATGAGCCTGACATTAACTATGACGCCCAAAAGCGTATTGCCTTTGTGGGTGTGCGCGGCGGCATTGGTGCCAGCAGCATTGCGCTGGCCACCGCCACCGCCATGGCGCATCATTTTAAACGCAACATCATGCATCTTGATTTGGATCTTCACTTTGGTGGATCTGCGTTGGCGTTAGATATGGAACCCGGACGTGGCTTGCAAGAGGCGCTTGAAAACCCTGGCCGTATCGATGATCTTTTCTTGGCCCGTGCAACCTTAAACGATGGTGACCATTTAACCATGATGGCGGCTGAATCGCCCCTGCAAGAAAATGCGACCCCGTCTGCCGAAGCCTTGGTTCAAACCATAGAGACCATCCGCGAAAACCATGAACATATCACCCTTGATATACCCCGTACTATGCTGCCCACCTTCATGGATGGCTTGAACATCATCACAGATTTTTATCTGGTCACAGACCTGAGCTTGAAAGCCACCCGCGACTGCATTCGCATCATGGCCTTCTTACAAAAGAACGCTCCTGAGGCCAAAATTTATCTAATCAGCAACCAATCTTTTGGTAGTGATCAAGAATTGTCACAAACCGATTTTGAAAGCTCGGTTGAGAGGAAAATCTCATGGCAATTACCGCATGATAGCAAAGCCTTTATGAAGGCGGAAAAAATGAGCCAATCACTGTTCACCAGTGATCCATCTAGCCGCCTTTCAAAACAAATCTCTGCCATTGCCCAACACATTTTAGGTGTTGATAAAGATGTTCATAAGGATAAGGGCTTTTTGAAAAAGTTGATCTTTGGAAAGGGGAAAAGTAAGTCATAATGGCTATTCAACCGAAATATAAAAAAGGTCGAGTATTAGGCTTAGGCCGTGGCAATAAAGCCGCTGCCCTGCAACAGGTTGCTGAATCACGCGAAACAACCAACGCAGATGCCAATCCGTTACGTGTTAGTGTCTCTGACGACCTAACCGTTAATGGAAGCGCCGCCCTTGATCCGGTTGACCAAACACACCCTGACCTTTCTAAGGAAGGACCAGCCCTAACCAGCGTTCAATCCATTGAAGAATTAGCTGGTCATGGTCAAATGACCACCGAAAATGCCACCAAAGACACTTTATCTCTGACCTTGCAAACCTTGTTGCTAGAACGTTTCCCCCCAGAATTGGCAAGCACCTTAAGCCCTATGGATGCCAGCGAGGAAATTGAACGCCTTTTGGCTGAAACCATTACCCAATCAAGCATTAGCCTAACGGCGCCTGAAAAAGCGGAGTTGCAATCGTTCGTTTTAAAGGAATTTCTCGCAATCGCTGGACTTGAAAATCATGACCCGCTTA
>CAKZLM010000120.1 GCA_937126915.1 uncultured Alphaproteobacteria bacterium | reverse complement strand
ACAAAGGGGCATCTGCTAGTTCAAGCTTATTCACATTCAGCGTGTTTTTGCCTGAACCATCCAAACAAACAAAGTTGGCCAAAGCCATAATGAGGTCTTTAGAATACCCCTCAACCAGCGACAATTCTTCCAACGTTTTCAAGGGTGCATTGGCCGCTAAATAGGATGGTGATTTAAATTGATAAAAGCCATCTTCGGCCCCCATGGGGCTGCGTCGCGCGTCGCTATCTTGCCAATCAACCAGACTGTGGGTTAGCCGTTCCGCTTCATTTTCACCAAGTCCAATTGCCCGCAATAATGCTTGATATTGATCGGTGGCAGGTTCATTAACCTCAAAACGGCCTTGATCATTACGCAGCACCAAGGCGTTTAAATTAAAGCAGTTTGTTTGATCTTTCAAAGCACCTGTAATCATGCCATTTTCAATGGGGAATCTTACCTCATACAGCTGTTGATCAAGCGATAAGGAGCGCAAGAAATTATCATTTTCTGACAGCTCAATTGCTTGCCTTGCTGCCAAATGCTCTGCCATTAGGGCATAAGAAATTGTTTGTGATTTTAAGCGATTATTCAAGGCGCTTTGCATGACCCCTGCCAATAAATCAAACGACATCACCGCCAAGCCACTAATCACCATAACCAGCATCATCACGGCCACAAGAGCCGCGCCTTGATCATTTTTTATCGCACTTTTAAGGGGGTGATATTGCTTAATCATGACCCTGCCCCATTGATTAAAAAGTGGTTATCAAAGGCAACACCATTGCGAGCATCTTTCTCACCTAAAACCCATGTTAGGGATAATGCTGTCGGGGCATTTGCAAGGCGCAAGACATCATCCAAATCCCGTTGATGGAACCACTGTCCGCTTAAGGCATACTGAACATCCAGTTCTTGCACGTTTGATAATAATATCTGCTCACGGTATTCAGTGTCATTGGCTGGAAAGGCGCTATCGTATACCCTGCGGACTAAGTGACCATTTTGATGAAAATAAACCACCTTTTGAAGGCCCGTGGTTGATTTTACTTCTATGCTGGGGTCAGGTTGATAACGGATGACAGAAAACACATAACCACTGTCACCAACATTACTTATTACGTCCAAATCTTGGCGTTGTTGGGTGACCACGCGCTGCAATAAGTCTTCACGTATAATGGCGCGGGCCTTGATCACATTTTGCATGTCAATCATGGTGCTGTTAATGGCCTTATGACCATCTAAATAGCGACCCAAAACATCTGTGGTGATCAGGGTTATCACCGACAATAATAACAGTACCACCATCACTTCAATAAGGCTGAAACCATCATCCTTAGCGGCACCTTTTAATAGCGACTGACTAACGATTGCTTCTTGATTAAATTGTTGTTTTATGTCGCTCATTGATCCACCTTTTTGTGAACCAAATGGCTGGCTAGTATGCCTTTTTGGGCGCGACCAACTTTATCAGCCATGACTTGAATTTGATATAGCATCATATTTTGATCAAGGCGTTGCGTCACCGATACCCGCCACTGAAATGGCACATTGGCCTGTATGCTGTTACCTCGGATTGTCCCGGGTAAGCGAACCTCTGCCTCGCTTAAAAGTGTTACCGCAACATTTTCTGCCACCATTTGCGCCAAAAACCGCTCTTCAATAATAGACGCATTTTTTATTGAATTGGCCTGCTGGCTGACTAGGGGTAAAAGCGCAATGGATAAAACCGCTAAGGCCACCAACATTTCCAGCAATGAAAACCCGTTATCCGAGGCTAAAACATCACCAACAGGGCAATCATTGGTAACAGCATCAAAGGCACCAGCCTTGTAGTGCCCTCCCGCACCTTCAACAATAGGATGGTGGCTGTCAGTGACCTTAACCCATCTAGGCGTCATACTATTATGATTGGTTGGCTGCTGCATTGATGATTAATTTCCGTTCGTAATATCGGCGTTTAAACCTTCACCGCCCAATCGCCCATCAGCACCAAAAGAAAACAAGTCATAGCGCCCCTTTTGCCCGGGGACCAAATATTGATAATCATTACCCCAAGGGTCTTGTGGGATGGTGCGAATATATGGTTCGGTGCGCAAGCTGCCATTGGGCACAGTGGTTAAAGCACCCAAACCATTTTCCATGTTGGGATAACGCATGGTATCCATGCGATACATTTCTATTGCTTGGCTAATAAGGCGAATATCTGCGCGGGCCTTTTCGACCATGGCGCGGTCTTGACTTGGCATTACATTAACAACAACCACCGTTGCCAAAAGCCCCATGATCACAATCACCACCATCAATTCTATCAGTGAAAAACCCTCATCCCGCTGAACTAAATGGTGCATTTTTTTGATGATATTTTTTAACATTTCATCTTCCTTACTTATCCTAATACCAAGCTATTCATTTGCATGATCGGCAACATGATCGCCATAACAATGGCACCAACAATCACCCCCATGATGATAACAATCATAGGCTCTAAAAGGCTGAGTGCTTTTTGGCTAAATCCATCAAATTCACGTTCTAAATAATCGGCTGATTTGATCATTGATGATGCAAGCACGCCGCTTTTTTCTCCTGCCAAAGCAAGATTCACCATCATCGATGAAAACATTTTGGTTTTTTGCAAGGCCACAGAAAGGCTCTCACCCTCGCGCACTTGTCGGCACACATCATCTAACGAGCGATGTAACACAGCATTGGAAACAGTTTCTTTGGCTGCCATGATTGATTGGTAAACGGGGCTACCACCAGCCACCAAGGTACCGAAAGTTCGGGCAAAGCGCGCACTGGCGATGGTTTTTATCAAACGGCCCATCAGTGGCATCTTCAACAATGTGCCATGGACAGTGTAGCGAAAGGCTGGCGCACGCATGGCTGCCTTAAACCCAGCCCCTAAAGCGAGAACAGCCAAAGCCAGCAAAAAACCATACTGGCTAAGAAATGATGAAACTGCCATCACCGCTTGCGTTAGCATTGGTAGGTCAGAGCCATAATTATCAAATTGCGACACCACCCGTGGCACCACAAATATCATCAACAAGGCAACCACCATCACCGCAACAAGGCTTAACACCATCGGATAAATCATCGCCGCCTGCACTTTTTGGCGCACGTCTTCCTGCTTTTCTTGAAAGTCAGCAATTTTTTCTAATACCGTGCCTAAATTGCCTGAAAGCTCACCCGCAGAGACCATCGCCCGATACAAGCGATCAAAGCTTTGGCTTTCGCCCTCCAGAGCATGTGAAAATTTCTGTCCTTCAGAGACGTTGGTTTTAAGGGCCAGTACGGTCCGTTCAAAACTTGGTTGATCTGATTGTTTGGCGATGGTTGCCAGAGCCTCATCAATGGGTGTTCCGGTTGAAACCATGGTTGCCAATTGTCGGGTAAACATAGCCACTTGATCTTTGGATAGCTTTTTGCGGTGCTTTAATAATTGCACCAATGAAAAAGATGATTCCCCATTATCCACAGTTTCATCTAATGTCACCGCTGTTGGGTACAGTTGCTGGCTTTGTAATTTTTGCCGCGCCTCACGCAAGCTAATGGCCGCGACCACGCCGCGTTTGG
>CAKZLM010000119.1 GCA_937126915.1 uncultured Alphaproteobacteria bacterium | reverse complement strand
TGTTAGATTGTTCGATACGGCAGGCCTTCGCAAAAAAGCCAAAATTACGGATAAGGTTGAAAAGTTATCAAGTGCAGACACATTACGCGCCATTCGTTTTGCCCATGTTGTAGTTCTTTTAATTGATGCTGAAATTGGCATTGAAAAACAAGACCTTAGAATTGCAGAATGGGTTATCACTGAGGGACGTGCCTTGGTCATTGCCCTTAATAAATGGGATGCAGTAGACGATCGCTTAGCCGTTCAACGCAAAGTGAAAGACACACTTGAAAAGTCCTTGCCACAATTAAAAGGCGTTAGTTTGGTGCATTTCTCTGCCTTAACAGGGCAAGGTACCCAACATTTAATGCCAACAGTTCTTGAAAACTTTGATTTGTGGAATGCCCGCATTTCAACCGCCTTGCTAAACCAATGGTTAGAAGCTGTTATTGAAAAGCATCAACCACCTTTAATTGCTGGACGTCGTTTAAAAATTCGCTTTATGGCGCAGGTTAAAACCCGCCCACCAAGCTTTGTTCTTTTCACCAATATCATCAAAGATTTTCCGACCAGCTATTTGCGTTATATGGAAAATGAATTACGCCGCAGCTTTGGTTTACCAGGCTCACCCATTCGCTTGATGTTACGTAAAAGTGAAAACCCTTATGAAGGCCGCCGCCGCGAGAAGAAAAACTCAAAACGTGGCAAACGCTGGAAAACCGGAAAATAAACAAAGCTGTACTCACAATCCCATAAAAAAGGCACCATCTATTTTGACGGTGCCTTTTTTGGTTTTTGAAGTAAGTAACCAACTGTCATTAAACAAAAAATGATTATGTTTTAGGGGTGGTGCCTGTTTTAAGTATTATGAGACAGCAGCCCTATATTCCCGCTTTATTTAATAAGGACTAAGAAGCTCACTCTATCGGTGCCTAATCAGCAGTGAATTCTTCCAAATGCCCAGTTTTATCATAATCAGGTGATGACATTTTAGCCACCAAAGGGGCTAATTGTTCTGGGGTCGGCAATGTTTCTGGGTCTTCACCAGGCATGGCTTCGGCGCGCATTTTGGTGCGAATAGGTCCTGGGTTCAGGCAATTAACCTTAATATTGCTGTTTTTCATTTCTTCAGCATAGGTCAAAGCCAACATTTCTAAACCCGCCTTAGTGGTGGCATAGCCAGACCAAAAAGCCTTATAACGGCGCGCAACGCCAGATGAGACAAAGGTAAGACGTGCCGCGTCTGACTTTTTAAAAAGCGGCTCAAACGAGCGAATAAAACGGAAATTCGCGGTTAAATTAACCGTTAAAAGCTCATCCCATTTTTTTGGAGGAATATGCCCAACGGGCGAGATTGGGCCCAAAATACCCGCATTACCAACAAAAATGTCTAATTTGCCAAAACGCTCATACAAAGTGTGGCCTAACACATCAATACCATCATGCTTACGCAAATCCATTGGCACTAAGGTGGCGTTGTTACCTGAAATTTCTAAAATTTCATCATCCAATTGCTGTAGGGCAGTGGCTTGGCGACCAAGAGCAATGATGTGAGCCCCTTGACGCGCAAACTCATGACATATGGCGCGACCAATGCCACCAGTGGCACCCGTTACCAAAGCAAGACGATCTTTAAGCATAAGCGATTGTTCTGACATAAGCGTTTAGGTGTTT
>CAKZLM010000118.1 GCA_937126915.1 uncultured Alphaproteobacteria bacterium | reverse complement strand
CCCATATCGGCCAATTTGTTGACCTTTTCTTTAGCATCATCAACGCCGTAAATGCCCCAGCGATCAACCTCGGCACGGGCATAAGGGCGGTGCTGTAAGAATGGCCCCGAAACAAACAAACGCGGCCCCGGAATTTCACCCTTTTCAATGCGGGTTTTTACTTCCACCGAAGCCTCAGCTGGGGCGCCCAAATCACGGGCAGAGGTAATGCCTGCTAACAGTAATTGCACCGCACTGGCGGGCATAATTTCGCTGGCCCAACGCTTTTCATAAACCTTATCCCAATGTTCATAATCGGCATGACCATTAATTTTTAGGTGCGCATGGCTTTCCCAAAGGCCGGGCAGAACGTCCATACCTTCGGTTGAAATCACTTCATAGCCATTGGGCACGGGCAAGCTATCCACGGTGCCAACCTTTTCAATGGTGTCACCATTAATGAGAATAACGCTGTTGGCTAATGGGCGGTGGCCAAAGCCATCAATTAAGCGGCCCCCAACAAGGGCCTTTTTGTCTTGGGCCTCAACAGAAACAGAAAAGGCGCTAACCGAGATGGCGCTTGCAATGGCCAATGACAGACCTAATTTAAATGCATATTTTAACATAAATTTTCCCCTCAACGAAGTATCGTTCTATAGAACGCTAACAGCCAAGGGGAAAATCGTCAATCACACATTGATTTGTATCCAGTGGCACCTGCGAACCAAGACGCAAAAAGGTAGACTGGGTACGGTTATTTGATGCTGCCCCAAAGGTCATATTCATCGGCGTTTTCGATTGTGACCAAAACCTTATCGCCCACCTTGAGGGATGTTTCACCATTTAAGTAAACAACGCCGTCAATTTCTGGCGCGTCAGCATAGGTTCTGCCGATGGCACCTTCGTCATCAACTTCGTCAATCAAGACCTCTAAGGTTTTGCCAATTTTAAGCTGCAGGCGGGCGGCACTGATTTTTTGTTGGTGCGCCATAAAGCGATCCCAGCGTTCTTGCTTAACATGTTCTGGCACTTGATCAGGTAGATCATTGGCAGCGGCCCCCTCAACCGGTTCATATTTAAAGCAGCCAACGCGGTCAAGTTGGGCCTCATCTAGCCAATCAAGAAGATATTGGAAGTCTTCTTCTGTCTCGCCCGGGAAACCCACAATGAAGGTGGAGCGAATGGTTAGGTCTGGGCAGATGTCGCGCCATTTTTTAATGCGATCCAGTACTTTTTGCTCGTTTGCAGGGCGGCGCATGGATTTTAATACCTTAGGGCTGGCATGCTGGAACGGAATATCGAGGTAGGGTAAAATTTTGCCTTCTGCCATGAGGGGGATAACCTCATCCACATGCGGGTAGGGGTAAACATAATGTAGGCGCACCCACACACCCATCTCGCCCAAGGCGGCGGCCATGTCGGTCATATGGGCGCGCACTTGCTTGCCCTTCCAATCATCGGCGGCGTGCTTAATATCAATGCCATAAGCAGAGGTGTCTTGGCTGATTACCAATAATTCTTGGCAGCCAGCTTGGGCCAGTTTTTCAGCCTCGCGCAAAACAGCACGAACAGGGCGCGACTGTAATTTGCCACGGAATGAGGGGATGATGCAAAATTTGCAAGAATGATTACAGCCTTCAGAAATTTTTACATAAGCATAATGACGTGGGGTTAGGCGAATACCCTCGCTTGGCACCAGATCCATATAGGGGTCATGGGGCTTAGGCGCGGCTTCATGCACTTGATTAACCACGGTTTCATATTGGTGTGGACCACTGATCGCCAAAACATCAGGCGCTACTTCACGAATGGCTTCTTCCTCAACACCCAAACAACCAGTGACGATCACCTTGCCGTTTTCGGTCATGGCTTCTTTAATGGCGTTGAGGCTTTCTTCCTTGGCACTGTCAATAAAACCACAGGTGTTGACCACAACAACATCAGCACCATTATAATCAGGCGAGATTTCATAGCCCTCAGAGCGCAGCTTGGTCAAAATGCGTTCGCTATCCACCAATGCCTTGGGACATCCCAAAGAAACAATCCCCACTTTTGATGTGTTCGCCGCCATCGCCATGCTCCTAATCTAATCGCTAACCGCTAACCGCGCTATAAACGTCACAGGGGTATACAGGAAAAGCAGCGAATCCCCAAATGGAAATTCACTGCTTTTTTGTTGGTTGATATGGGGTGCTTATTTCTTACCGCCAACCAAGATTAAGTCTTGTTGGGGTGGAATGAGGTATTCAGCGCCATTTTCTGTGATCACAGCCATTTCTTCTACCGAGATGGTTTTGGTGGTGCCATCGGGGCGTTTCCAGCTGTGGAAGCCATCAAAGGCGAAGACCATGCCTGCTTTCAAGGGCTTAAGCGAGGTGGCGCGTGGGTTGTTATTTTGCGAGCCGCCTAGGTTAGGGCCAGTGTCATGGGCGACATAGCCAACGGGGTGGCCCGTGCTCCAAGGAACGGGTTCTGAGCCTGCAGCTTCCATTAACACATGTTGGGCGCGGTCAACATCAATGCCTCGCACACCGGGCTTCATGGCGTTGAAGGCGGCAAAGCCACCATCACGCCCACTGTTCCAATAGTAAGCAATGTCATCGGGCGCTTCGGTTTCACCGTCTTTTAGGACATAGGCAAAGCGCTGAATATCTGTCACCCAACGACCGTGAACCTTAATGCCAAAATCAATTTGAATGACATCTCCCGGCATAATGACCTTGTCGGTGGCATGAGAATGGCCACGATCCGGACCCGAATTTACATTTGGATTTTGGTCTGGTGCCCATGCATCTTCAACACCCGCTTCGGCCATTTTAGCTTTCAGAAATTTAGCAATATCGGCGTCGGTCGAAACACCGGGGATGATTTGTTGATAAGCCTCAACTTCCCATGCGGCGGTCATGGCGGCGGCTTTACGCATAATATCCACCTCGGCGGATAGTTTGACCGACAGCCATTCATAAACAACATCTTCTGATGAGACCAAGCGCGCGGCATGGTCGCCTAGGGCCGCTTCAAGGGTTAGACGCTGGGTGTAAGATAAGCCATCAGCTTGGGCGTTATTGGGGGAAGAATTAACCGCAATTTTGGCAAAGTCCTTTTGTTGGATAAATTTTGCGGCTTCAGTAACCGTGGATAAACTGCGATCTACAGAAATGACCGTGTCATGAATATCAAGATCATCTAATGCTGTGGCTTCGCTAGACGGGGAAAAGGCCAGAGAATGAAACCCTGTCTCGTCATGGTAAAACAGAAACGAGGCAGTGCCGCCGGCATTTTCACAGCCGATATGGTCGGCCAAGGGGTCATTATTATTTTCGCGGCAAATAACCAGCCATGCATCAACGCCAGCGGCTTTCAGGGCATTGGGCAATAACTGGGCAATGCGCTGTTTTCTAATTTCTGGCCAAGGTGATGATGTATCTGCAGCAGAAACAGGGGTGATTAACAAAATCGCTGCCGCAATAATAGATAAAAGATATTTCATGATATTCCCCGAGAAATTTATAAGGCACTCTTTATCACAAGAGTTGAGGATAATGTCAAAAGGTCAATCATCATTTTTTGAAGGGTAGAGAGTTTACTGTCAATTGATTAGTGAACGTGTTACATGCTGTTTGTGGCGATTGTTTATCTTTTAGTTGGAAATTTACAGATTTTGACAGTTTGGGGTGAAGTAGACATAAATAGTTCACAAAAAAATGATACCAAATAAACTAATAAGCCGTCTTATAAGAGTGGGGGCGGTTGTTCTACTAGGCTACTTAGAAGGGTGCACAATTGTTAAAGTTAAATAGGGTGTTGCAGCGTTCTCATGGCGACGATGCTGCCGTGCTTGGGGCATTAAACAGCTCTCAAGCGGTGATTGAGTTTTTGCCAAATGGCAAGATTATTAAGGCTAATCAAAATTTTTTAGATGTGATGGAATATAGCCTTTCTGAAATTGAAGGTAAGCATCATTCAATTTTTGTTGAAAAAGAGGAAGCCAGTAAGCCAGCTTATCAAAAGTTTTGGCGTGATTTGGCCGATGGTGTCTTCAAGTCTGATCAGTTTTGTCGTGTGACAAAGTCTGGCGCGGAAGTGTGGATTCAGGCAACTTATAACCCCATTAAAGATCATAGTGGCAAGGTGACAAAGGTTATCAAATTTGCCACTGATATTACCGCTGATGTTGAAGAAAAAGCCAATAATCTAGGATTAATTAGTGCTATTGATAAATCGCAAGCGGTTATTTCGTTTGATACGCGCGGCTATATCCTTTCTGCCAATCAAAACTTTTTAGATGCCATGGGCTATGAGCTGTCAGAAATTTTAGGTCAACATCACTCAATATTTGTTGATGAATCTTATGCGCAATCTCAAGAGTATAAAAATTTCTGGGCCAATTTGGCGACGGGGCAATTTCAAAGCGACCAATATCAACGTCTTGCAAAAGGGGGGCGTGATGTTTGGATACAAGCCACCTATAACCCTATTTTTGATGCTAAAGGCAATGTGTCAAAAGTGGTGAAGTTTGCCACCGATATAACGGCGTCTGTTAAGAAAAGTGCCCTTTATAAAGGGCAAATTAATGCCATTCAGCGGACCATGGCGGTTATTTCGTTTGAGGTGGATGGCACCATTATTGAGGCCAATGAAAACTTCCTCAACACAGTGGGCTATAGGCTTGATGAGGTTGTCGGTCAGCAGCACCGCATGTTTGTTGAAAGTGGTTACGGCAAGTCAACAGAATATCAACAGTTTTGGAAAGATTTGGCGTCGGGGAAAGCTAAATCGGACCAGTTCTGCCGTAAAACCAAAGACGGCGATGATGTTTGGATCCAGGCTACCTATAACCCTGTTTTTGGGCCAGATGGCAAAATTATGCGTGTGGTTAAGTTTGCCACAGATATTACTGATAATATTAAAAGAAGAAATAACCGTATTGAGGTCGGGGAAAAAGTTGATCAAAACCTCAATGACATTCTAGCCAGCATTTCTGCGATGAATATGGATTTGGCGTCGGTGGTTTCAGCCTCACAGCAAACCTATTCAACCGTGGAGACAGTGGCTGCCGCAGCGGAAGAGTTTGAGGCATCAAACCGTGAAATTGCCCAAAGTATGGAAGCATCCAATAAAGAAGCCCATATTGCCAAAGAAAAAACCACAGGCATCGAAAAGTCTGCCAGCAGCCTTAATGAAAATGCTATGGCCATGGGCAGTGTGATCAGTGTTATTTCTGACATTGCGTCTCAAATTAATCTATTGGCTTTGAATGCGACCATTGAATCAGCCCGTGCTGGCGAAGCCGGTCGTGGTTTTGCTGTTGTTGCGAATGAGGTGAAAAGCCTTGCCAATCAGGTGGCAGATGCAACAGAACAAATTTCGCAGCAAATTCAAGGTATGCAAGCTGTTAGCGATGATGTTGTGACCAGTTTGATGGATATTGCAAGGTCAATTGGCAATGTTGAACAAGGCATATCCCAAATTAGCAGTGCTGTGACACAACAAGTAGCAACCACCCAAGATGTTAGCAGAAATATGCAAATGGCAGCACAATCTGTCAGTAGCACAAATGAAAATATTAGTGCGATTGCCAAAAGCGCAGAACAAACAGCTGACCTTGCCGATCAAGGGGCTCAGCTTTATAAACAGCTAAACGCTTCATAAAAGCAGGCAATTATAAAAAGTTAAAGGAAAGCATCCAGCATTATTTGGATGCTTTTTTTATGACTAAACAGCTAAACAGCTAAACTGGTTTCAGGCTTATGAATGATGGCTTGGTTGCGCCCTGATGATTTGGCCTTGTAAAGGGCGGTATCAGCGTCCTCAATCCATTCTTGATGATCTTCATACTGACGATTGAAAGCGGCAACCCCAAAGCTGGCGGTAACCTTAAGTGTTTTATTATTTTGCTTGTAAATTCGACGCTCAATTCGTCTTCTAAGACGTTCAACCACCGTTGCTGCTTCTTCAGTGGTCGTACTGGGTAAGAAGATGACAAACTCTTCGCCGCCATAGCGCCCCGTAATATCAATGTCACGGCAGGTTTCGCGCGTTAGCTTGGCAATGTCTTTTAAAATTTGATCACCCATAGTGTGACCATAGGTGTCGTTAATTTCTTTAAATTTATCAAGGTCAAAAATCACAAGACTTGAAGACTGGTCGGGATAACGTTTGGCACGGGCAAACTCTTCTTTAAAGCGACGCTCCCAATAACCACGATTATAAATTCTTGTTAAACCATCAATGCGGCTGATTTTTGTGATTTGAAGGTTTCGTTCTTTTAACAGTTTTGACAGCTTTAATTGGCGAATGGTGCCCCAAAGCGTGTAGGCAAAAATAATCGCAAGGACGACACTTAATAATTGGAAATTAAAACGTGTGGCTTGCTCTTGTCGTCGGGCTCCAGCTTCTTGAAGTATTAGGTCATTCATAGCTGATTTGACACCTTCAACAATATCGGTTTTTTCGCGGTAGCTATTTTGTGTGGCCTGATTGTTTTGCTGATATAAAGCCCGAATGGCATTAAGTTTTTCGCCTTCTAAAACTTCGATATAGGCCTGTGTTTCAATAAAATCATTTGAAATGTTCAAATAATCTAGTTCTTGATAGTCATACAAAGACTTGGCTAAGTTAAAATATTCTTTACCTTTTTCTAAATTGCCAAGCAGCAGATAATTGCGCGAAATAGGGAGGTAAAGATTGGCGATAAATCCATCGCTAAGTCCATCACTAAAGTCAAGCGCAGTGAGTAGATTATCAATAGCTTCTTGATATTGCCCCGCGTTTGTTTGCGTTAGGGCAATGTCTTGATGGCTAAAGAACAATTCTAGCGGAATTTCAGATTGTTTCGCCAAGGCCAAATAGCGAACTGCAATTTCTTTGGCAAGTTGGTTGGAGCCTTCCCAGTCAGCTAAGACAATGGCATTGTGCATTAAGATGTAGCGATTAAAAAAGAAACCGTGTTTTTGGGCGTGTGTAATGTGTTCAGGTAAATATTTATGTAGGTTTTCTGTTCGCCAGCCATGTGCTGCTAAAATGTTTAAAATGGCATGCTTTTCAAATGGGTGCTGATTAATCAAATAGCGGTCATTTAAGAAATTAATCAAATATTGCACTTCGTATGAAAAGGCCTGTAGCCGAATTCGACTGTAGGCAAAAACCATATAATAATGAATTTCCATTAATGGGTTTTCAGCCAAAAGGTCAGCGTGGGTTAGGCGCCAATCGTAAATTCGGTTTTGGGTGGTCGCGACGCTTTCTAGAGGGGCATAAGCGATGTACAAATCAGCCAATGATTCATAGAATATGTCGTTGTTTTGTGCCGCCAGTTCTTTCAATTCTTGACTGTAAGTCAACATTTCTTCGGTGTTGGATAAAATGAGGAAGTGATTAACAATCAATTGTTTTAAAAGGCGGGCTTTTTCTTGGAAGGAGGTTGCTTGTTCTTTGCGGACGATTAGCTTTGGTAACTCTGTTTCAAATTCTACATCATTTGCTTCAATTAAATGATCAAGTACCAGCGTAATATCTTGTTCAACGGGTACATTGCTTGTTTGGCTATAACCAACCTCAGGTAATGGGGTTGTCACAATGAAGAGCATTAAAACACAATATGTTAAAGGATGCAAAAACAGCCACACAATCCAACCCTTTGTCTCTTGTCACAGAATGGGTCAAGGGTATGACTGATTTGATTATAAGTAAAGTCTTAATAAGGCATCAGGCAAAGATAAAAAAAGGCCAGATCGCGGGATGATCTGGCTTTAAGGTGCTATCGTCATAGTGATAAAGAAGACTAAATTTGCTTGATTAATGATTTATGATTAATGATTTATGGGGTTGGTTTTTGATAGAGATGAATAAAGCGATTAGTCTGCCCGCGAAACTTCGGGTCAAAAGGTGAAAGGTCACTTGGATTGTTAGGGTTCTCTAAGGCATTAGATGTCTTGACCAATTTGAAACCAGCCCTTTCAAATAACTGTTGGGTAAGCTTCGGGCTGATACGATGTAGGGTGTTCCATAAGTCCGGGTCGCCTTCATCTGGGCCGACATGATCAATAACCACAACATGACCCCCAGGTTTTGTTATGGCAAACAGGGATGCCACAACTGAATCAACATCGGCATGGTTATTATTGCGTGCCTCTGTTTTGTAATAATAATCATGGAAGGCTAGCATGATTGTGATGAGGTCTATTGTGTTGGGTTCTGCGGTTATAGGATCTGACGGCGTGTCTAGAACTGAAACATTCGGCAAGCGGCCAGAGCCATAACGTTTTTCCATTTGTTCTGTGGTTAGATATGATCGATAGGTGGGGTCATTTTGGGCGTATACTTTACCAGTTTCGCCAACTGCACGGCTTAGAATTTCAGTGTAATAACCCCCGGCAGAATTGACATCCACCACGGTCATACCCTCTTTTAAACCCGCAAAAGTGAGAATCTCACCTGGTTTTCTGCCTACATCGCGCGTCAAATCTTCAGCTGGGCGATCTGGGTGGGTAAGGGCGGATTTGATATGGGCTGGCAACTCAGAAGCATAGGCTGTTGGAGAAACGCTTAACATTAATGTTGCAACAATAGCATTGAAGGGGTGTTTCATTTGCGGGTTCGCTTTCTTTGGGTCGGTTGTGCTGTCGATAATATTGTTATTTTCTTATAATTAAACTTATATCTCTTTAATTATTATTCAAATAACTGGCGCTCAATCGTAATAAAAATGCGATGAGATGATTTTTGGTTGCTATCTCTGGTTGGATGGCAACATCGTGTTAAGCAGAAGCAGAAGCAGAAGCAGAAGCAGAAGCAGAAGCAGAAGCAGAAGCAGAAGCAGAAGCAGAAGCAGAAGCAGGCAAAGAAAAGCCCCGCGAAAAGTCCTAGTCTATTCTAGTGATTTTGAAGAGAATACGAAAAAGGCGAAACCGGATGGTACTGTTGAAAGGTTGACGATAATATGTCTCACAATCTTCAGATTGATATCATCAATGTGCATCCGGCGCCCAGAAAATATGGGCATCGCCAAGGTTCGTAAGGGTACACATTGATTATATTACTGAGATTGAAAATTAATGATACTATCTGATCAGTTATATGTTATACGATAGTAATATTTTTTATTACACTCATAGGTGTTATAGGGAGATATAGCCTAAAGATAATGCCTTTGCGACTGTGGCTGTAACACCTTGTGTTTCTAAGCGTCTGCCAATGTCACGAAGGTGATAGTGTACAGTGGCTTCTGACATGCCAATGATAACCGATATTTCCCATTTTGATTTGCCAAGAGCAGCAAGGCGCAAAATTTCTTGTTGTTTGCTGGTCAGGGTAAGATAGTCGTTGTGTTGATAAAAGGGCGAATTCCTCAAAAGATCGCTCATGGCGTTGTGATACAAATACCCAGCCGCCATGATTGTAAGGTGATGGCTATCAGCTTGAAATTGAAACTCTTGCTCAGATTTTGTGCATACAGCTAGTAGCACGGCATGACGATTGCGCGCCCCTCTTACTGTGATCGATAGACCACGTTTTAATCCATATTGCTGGTATAAGGATTTGATGTCACGTGCCTGCTTTGTCATAAGCGACTCGTTTATTTGGTCACTAGACCAGGTGACAGGTAATGTCGCAGCGCGTGAACTGATTATCATCGGGTCAGCAAAGATATGCTCATTTTTAAGATAAGCATCTATGAAGGGTTTGGGAAAATTGCTGCAATGCAGTTTGATATGGTCATCGTTTTCAAATGACAAGGGAATATAGAAAAATTTATCAAATCCCGTTTTTACAATGAATTGCGCAAAGATATTTTTTTGATCGTCCAGATGTGCAGCACCCTGCAAAGACATCGCTAAGCTGTTTAAAATATTTTGGGATGATTTCGACATATCAAGCATTATGAAAACCTCATGAATCAAAATAAACCTTAAAGTTTTATTAGGGAAGGGTTTTTTCGCAAAAAAAAGAACCTCCAACACAATGTCGGAGGTTTTGTGCTCTTATTTGGATCATAAGTATGAAGAGCGAGTAGGTGCTTCTATAAATATCTATCAGGGTTTAATCTTCGTTATGTTTAAGTGTTTTTGATTCATCCACGGCTTCGTCGTGAGCGGCGTTGATAAGGCTTGCGGTGGCGTGCATGCCAAGCGTGTGAGCCCGTGATTTTAGGTATTCAAGAGCCAAAATCAGGTTCAAGGCAGAATTGTTATTTGGATCAGCTTGATCTTGCATGCCATTATCCAAGTCTCGTTAAAACCACAGCCCTGAACCAAACAGCGCTTTCCCATTAACATTGACTGAACTATGGTGGTCATGCGCAAAAATAACCACTATCAGATTTGGTAGGGGGCACTCTTTTTGCGATAAAATCATATGTTGTTGGCACTAATTAATTGTTTGCATTCTAGCTGGGGGCGTGTTTTTACGCCTTTAGAAAAAAATCTCTTGCTGACAAACGGGGGGGGCAGTAAAACTCTCATTAAATAACAGAATGATGATATGTAAGGAGCTTCTTAATGGTAAATATTTCAGTGACTGATTTGGATGGTGTTGAGCATGATATTGAGGCCGAAGTTGGGATGTCATTGATGGAAGCGATTAAAGACGCTGGCATCGATGGTCTTGCGGCTATTTGTGGTGGGTGCTGTTCGTGTGCCACGTGTCATGTGTATATTGCCGCTTCAATGCTGGAAAAGTTACCAGAACAAGAAGATGATGAAGACGAACTACTAGAAGATGCTGAGCATCGTGAAGATAACTCTCGTCTTTCTTGCCAAATTCCTGTAACTGAAGAATTAGATGGCTTGCAGGTGATCATTGCACCTGACGAGTAAGCAGTTAGTTCTTTTTCTAAGGATACTAGTTTATTAACGCTGTCGAGAAAATTCGGCAGCGTTTTTTTTATGGTCGGGTGATCGTAGTTCCGTTTGTCTATTGATTGAATCAATTAATCGCATTTTCAAAGACAGTTTCGTTCTCGTACGTTAATCAACTGCCTAATTGGGGTGTTTTCTTAAACTTTTTCAGTTTGTTAAAGAAATATTTATCTTTTGACTTTAAACATCCCTCATAAATTAAAAATTACCCTCTATGTGTTAAGGAAAAGTTTGTGTCACTAAGCTCTATTTTGCCGCGCTCATCATTTGGAAAAATTTTAATGATGACGACAGCTATGACGGCTGTTTTTATCTCTCCTAGTAATGCCGCTAACCGTTTAAGCAATGGTGTGGAAGTTATTGGTGATGAGGAAACCGGCATTACCCTTATTTATGGGCAAGAGTTTTTTGAGCAATATCCCAGTGCAGTGACAGCCGTTGATATTGTTGAGCGTATTCCCGGAGGGCGCGCTGTATTAGATAGCGGTGGCGGAGGTAATCAATCTCGCGGCTTTTCAAATAATAAAGATGGTATTTTAATCAATGGTCGTCGCCTTACGGGTAAAGGCAATGACAGTCGCTCTGCCTTGGCGCGAATCACTCTTGATCAAGTGGAAAAGGTAGAATTGATCCGTGGTAACTCGCCCGACATTAAAACCGCTGGTCAGTCGGCGGTGATCAATGTGGTGACCAAGGCAGATGCCAGCAGCAGTTCAGGTACTTATCGCTTGGGCATTGTGACAACCGATGAGGGGTATGTGACCCCGGGCGCCACCCTAACATACGGTGGCAGCGCCAATAAGTTGGAATATTTTTTGTCAGCTGACTTAAAGTCTGAAAGCCGCGACCCTGTTCAACGTGATCGTTTTTATGATGCCGATGGCAACTTAACTCGTCAGCTTGATTTTGATATTGATAATCGCCGTAATGACAAAAAACTTTCGGCCAATTTAAGTTACATGTTGGAAAATGGTAACCCCATTCGACTGAACGCGGGTTATAGTATCGAGCCGTTAAATCATTATCGTTATGGTATTGACCGCGAAGTTGATGCTAGCGGTGATTTGGTTCAGGTGGGTGAAACCTTCCGCAAAGAAATTATGAGAAAGCCGAACTGGGAAGTAGGTGGTGACTATGCTGCTGATATTAGCGATAATTGGTCATACAAAATTATTGCTCTTTATGCCGAGCGTGGTTTTTCCTTTGATCAATCAGAAGATTTTGAGTGGGATGGTGAAAACTTTAACCAAGACATTGATTCGCAATTTGATCGCGATTCAACCGAAAGCATAGGACGCTTGTCTTTCAAATATGGTGGCTTTACAGGCCATGATGTGGAGATCGGTTCAGAATTGGCGGTTAATACAATGGACGCCAATCTTGTTTACTTAGAGCGCGATGAAAATGATCAATTGGTCAATGTTGATGTTGATGGCGCCATTGTTGGTGTTGAAGAAAAGCGCTTAGAGAGCTTTTTAAATGATACTTGGTCTTTTACTTCAAAAACAACGGTTGAAGGGGCTATTAACACCGAATATTCGAAAATATCGGTTGAGCAAAACCCTAGCGCAAATCGCACGTTATTTTATGTAAAGCCAACCTTGGACATTCGCCATAATGTGGATAGCCAAAATCAAATTCAAGTCACGTTCATTCGTCAAGTATCACAATTAGACTTTGGCAGCTTTGCAACACGTGTTAACGGTGACGATCAGGTTGATGGTGGTAATAACCAATTAAACCCATGGAAAGCATGGAAATCTAATTGGGGGTTTGAGCATCGTTTGTCTGATGATGGTGGCTCTGTAAGCGCCACTATTTTTACCGGGCATTTTCAAGATATGCACGGCCCGTCTGAGGTGTCACCGGGTGTAACTGGAACCGCTAACATTGGTAAAGCAGAAGAATATGGCCTGAAGTTTAAAGCTAGCCTTCGTTTGGATAAGGTGGGTATGGAAAACGCTGTGTTGGCCCTTAATGGTCATGTTGGTCGTGCTCGCGTCACCAATGACTTTACCGGTAAAAAGGAAACCGCGCCGTGGTTAGAAGAGCAAAATCTTCGTCTAAACCTGCGTCATGACATCACTGATTGGGGTGTTTCTTATGAATTGAATGCCTTCTACAATGTTAAGAATGCGTCTTGGCGTTATGGTGAGTATTCTTATCCTGTAACTCCTAACTTTAATTTCTGGGGCAGTATTCAAAAGCAAGTGAATAAAAGCATGTATGTTCGTTTTGGTGCGGGTCCTGCGTTGGAAAATAATGACGGCCGCACCCGGGTGCTTTATGCCGCTGGCATTGCAGAAGGGACGATAACCAGCAAAGAGGTGCGTAAGCGCTTTAACGGTCGACGTTTTCGTTTTTCAATCCACGGCACTTTTTAGTCGCTTATCCCACAGTTATTGATGAAAGTCCGCCTTTTGGTGGGCTTTTTCGTTTTATCGACAATTCAAAACATTTTGTCGGGATTTTCTTTTCAAACGAAATAAAATTCGATATACAGGCCGCAATTAAGGGGAGCCTTTTGTTTTTAAGGGTAAAAGGCACAAGATAAAGACAATTCAATAATCTAACCGCCAACGCTTATCGTAAAGGTGGTACAGTTACATGCTTTTTTTCAGGGGCCAATATGTCGGATAAAAATTTCAATAACCTACGTCAGCTTGTGTTGACGACGGTATCTTCGGTTGCACTGATGGTTTCTCAGCCGTTATTAGCGCAATCAAACGATCAGCAAGGTGATACAAATGTTGCAGATACCACCTTGGTGTATGGTGCTGACTATTTTAAAGAATATCCCAGTGCGCAAAATGCATGGGATATTGTTAAACGTATTCCTGGGGCCGAACAAATTGCCGGTGGTGGCCAGCGTCAGGGAGGTTACGAGCAAAACTCACGCGGGTTCTCGTCTAATGATGATCGCGTGTTGATCAACGGCAAACGAATTTCTGGTAAGCAAAATAACAGCCGCGATGCCTTGCAACGCATTACTATGGACCGCGTTGAACGTATTGAAATTATTCGTGGTTCGTCACCAGACATTAAAGTATCCAGCCAAGAGGCCCTGTTAAACGTGGTTTTGAAGGAAGGTGTTTCAACAGGCAGCGGTACATGGACGGTTGAAGGGCGTTATCTAGAAGATGGCCGCGTTCGTGTAGGGGCTGAGGTTTCATATGGCGACAGTCTAGGGCCTGTTGATTATTTTATTTCTGCCGAACGTCGCACCCGTCATTTAACCTTCGATCAAATTGATACCATTTATGATGCCAATGAAAATTTGTTGGAAGAATTGCGCGAAGAAGAAATTCGCGAGCGTTTTAACCACAAAGTTTCTGCAAACCTTATCTTCAACTTAGACAGTGGTGATCAGTTGCGTTTAAATGGTTTGTATGAAGATGGCAGTAATGAGGTTACCACGCCCGGCATGCTTTATTTTCCTGATGCCGATGGTAATTTACAGCTAGCGGCTGATGCCTTGCGTGTTGAAGATACCCATGAACCACAATGGGAAGTGGGCGGTGATTGGGAAACCAGCCTCAGTGATAATTGGACCTTTAAAATTTTGGCGCTTTATACCAACCGCGTTGATGATAAAGTAACCCGTGAAGATGGTAACATCGACCCAAATGACCCGACCCTAGATTTTATCTTTGATCAAGATGAAAAAGCCACCGAGGCGATCTCTCGTGGGTCTGTGACATGGAACATTGCCCCGGGGCGTTCCCTAGAGTTAGGCACCGAAGTTGCCCAAAACAAACTAAAAACCGCGCTTGATTATCAAGAGAATGAGGGTGGTGTGTTGGTGCCTGTGGTGTTGGATGAACCAACCAAGGAAATTAAAGAATTTCGTGATGAAAGCTTTGCCAATTTATCGTTAAAGCTAACCGATAAATTAAGCGTCGATACCAGTGCAGTGTTTGAATATTCTAAAATTACTCAGAACAGTGATTTAGGGCAAAACTCGCGAAAGTTCCAATATTTTAAACCCAGCATTGATGGCCGATATAACATCAGTACTAGCGACCAGTTTCAATTGTCGGTGCGTCGCACAGTGGAGCAATTGAACTTTGGTGACTTTGCTTCGTCTGTTACCCGTGATGATGAGGTGATTTTGGGTAACCAAAATTTGGTGCCTGAAAAACAATGGCAGTTCGAAGCAGCTTATGAGCATCGTCTAGATCAAGATGCGGGCCGGGTGAAATTGTCTGTGCGTCATGATGAAGTTGATGACCGCGTTACTAACATTCCGTTCCCAACCCAAGGTGACCCTCTTGCCACTGCAAAGGGTAACATTGAAGGCCGTGCTTATTACAGGCGATATCGCCTGGATGGTAACTTGCGTATGGTGTGGTTTGACATGCCGCAATTTGTCATCAATGGTCATATTGAGGTGCGGGACACAGGTGTTGATAGCCCGTTCACAGGTGAGCGCGTTATTATGGACTATCGTGATACATATCAATTGCGCGTTAATGCCCGTCATGACATTACTGAATGGGGTTTCTCCTACGGGGTGCGTTATGACCGTGACGGACCAACCAAATATTATCAAATTGATGAAATTATCCGTGTGCCGTTTGATCGCTCACGTCTAGATATTTGGGCTGAATATAATATTTATTCTGACTGGATTTTGCGCCTTCACCTTGAAAATGTGTTGGATAGCAAAGAAGGTCGTATCCGTGACCTTTATGATGCAGGCATTGCCAGTGGCGTTTTAACGGGGCAAGAGTATCGTGATCGCCGTGGCGGCATTCGTCTGCTTTATTCACTTCGTGGTACTTTCTAAGCCTAAACAAACAAGCCTTTGTTTTATTTTGATCATCGCTTATAGTTCTCTTCAAAAGGGAGGGCTATAAGCTATGTCAGACGGTGAAAACCACGCACAAAGTTTGCAAAAAGCAATTGATGATGCCAAGGCAATGTTGGCAAGCCAGCCCCATGTTGAAACCTACAAAGTTTTAAGCCAATTATATCATCTGGCGGGGCGTTATGGCCTTGCTGCCTCTACCTTGATTGAGGCCTATGAAGCCTTTGACGATGAAAATCTGTGTGAATTTATTGGCGCCTATTTAGCCAATGATGGGCAAGATGAAGCATCGGTTCCATGGCTGGAAAAAGCCTTGGTTTTGGATAAAGATAACCTGAATGCTAACACCGCTTTGGCCTGTGCCTATGGGCGCATGGGGCAAAATGAATTAGCGCGGGTTTTTGGCGATAAGTCTCTTACCCTTAGGCACGAACAGGCTTTGCGTTACCGTCCCAATTCATCGCTAAAAATTTCCCGTAAAGAAGAAGCCAAAGAACCTGAGGGTGATTATATCATCTCATTTTCTTTGTTTGGGGATGAGCGTCTTTATCTGGATGGTGCTGTCGAAAATGTCATCGCTGCGCGCACGCTTTTCCCTGGCTGGCAGGTAAGGTTTTACGTCGATAATTCAGTGCCCGCTGATTATGTCATTCGATTGGCCTCTGAAGGGGCCGATATTGTTCAGATGCCAGAACAAGAAAAACCGTATGAAGGGCTTTTTTGGCGCTTTTTGGTGGCAGCAGACCCTAATGTAGCGCGTTTTTTGGTGCGTGATGCAGATAGTGTTCTGTCGCTTAGGGATCGTCATATGGTTGATGCTTGGATCAAATCAAGCAAGGCCTTTCATGTGGTGCGCGATGGCTTTACCCATACCAGTTTGATCCTAGCAGGGCTTTGGGCGGGTAAAGGTGGCTTGCTGCCTAACATTGACCAAAAAATTCAGCAATGGGTGGGGGAACAAGAGCCTAGCCCATCGTGGGATCAAACCTTTTTAGGTTATGAAATTTGGCCGATGATTTATAAGCATGTCGCCATTCATGATCGCTGTTTTACGGCCTTCCACGCCAAAAAATTACCAGATCTGCACGAACCTGCAGCACGCTATTTGGGTCGGAAAGATATGTTGCTGGAATCAAACATGGTCAAAATTGGCGGCTTTGCCTCCAATAATGTGGTTCAGTCTGAAGGGGGGAGCGGGCATTCGGTGAAGGTTATTGTGTGCCCAGACCCCTTAACAGCGATGAAAATTGAAACCAGTTTGGCGCAAAATGGTGGCCGCGTTTGGCGCGAGGGGTTGATGGATGGCACCATGGGGATGATATTTGCCCGCTATGGCTTTAACCGTGAAATTCAGGCCTTTTGGCGGCAAGCGTTGGCAGGTCAACATGTTACTGGGCACCGTGACGAAAGTCAGCCAGTTATGGTGTCAGGATTTGGCTTGCAAGCGGGCTTGTTGGATTGCTTGATGACCCAAACCGAATTAAACTTTGACGTTACTATCGTAACCCCAACAGCGGAAATGGTGGCTGAAAATATCATGGCATGGTTGGAGGCAATGCAACAACCAGCCCTGCAAGCCCTAGGTCTAGACTTTGACGCCAAAGCCAAAATTGTAACGCCTGAACCATTGAATAAATATGGCTTGCCGGGGCTAAGCCTTTGGTTGGCTGCTGAAACCTTGTCGCGCTTGTCTTACTATCAATTAAAGTGTGACGCATTTGATCATATAAACATGAAGATTATAGATTATCATGATGATGCTGATCATAAAGTTATTCAAAGCTTGTTACCTAATTGGGACCATATTACAGCCGCTGAAATTGATGGCTTGCCACAATTGTCCGATGAAAACCGTGCCGCCCTTCATGAGATAATGAAAGGCACCAACTTTTCGGCCAAAGAAATGGGTGAGCTTTTCGCTAAACAAGGTCGTAAATTGGGTTGAAAATATCTAAAGTGATGGCTTGTTCGCTATTTAGCGCCGCGGCAAATGCCAAGGGTCAGCAAGGCCTGTGCAGGGAAATAAGTGGCCCAAACCACATTACCCATCCATGAAGGGATGTCGATAAACATGGCAAGGCCCAAAATCATATCAGACACCATGAAGAGAATGGCGCCAATGCCCACATAAAAAAGATTGAAACGCGATAAAATTGCTGTGCTGGCCATAGTCGCTAAAATCAGGCTGTAGGCGATAATAGGCAAGGTAATCTCAGCCTGTTGCATGAACATTATGATAAAGTTGGCAATGACGGCGATCCAAACTAATCCAACTAGCAACTTGTTGGCAGGGGGCGCTTTGGCGTCTTTGTTGTTCAAAACCAGCATGATGTAAAAAACATGCCCCACCAAAAAGGCACCAAGGCCCATGAGAAAGGCGTCTTCCCAGGGTGCTTCAAGCAGGGCATCGCCTGCGGTGCCGCTTAGCAAAGCCAGCATTAGTAAAAACTTGGTGCCACCATCAAAGCCTTTGTCGGTACCTCGAGTAAGGGCCATCATAAATAGCATGAAAATGCAAATGCCTTTAAAGAACATGGCCTCAGGCCAGTCAGTGATAGGCCAAAGTCCCATGCCATAAGCAACCGCAAGGCCACAGCCAATGAAGAATAGACCTGTGTTGATAATATTTTGATGACCGATAAATTTGGAAACTGACATAACGCTCTCCCACCCCACTATTTTTTATAGAATAGCGGGGTCAGATTCCTCTGTCTAGTGAAGGATGAACCTTATGACCAGTTTAGGATTACCTTGCCTGATTTACCACTGCGCATGGTATCAAACCCTTGCTGGAAATCATCAATGTCAAAGTGATGGGTGATTACCTTGGAAACATCTAAACCTGATTGCAACATAGTGATCATTTTATACCATGTTTCATACATTTCGCGGCCATAAATGGCTTTGATGGTGATGGCTTTAAAGATCACTTTTTGCCAGTCAATCAGGGTTCCTTCGGGTGGAATGCCAAGAAGGGCAATCTTGCCGCCCATGATCATATTATCAATCATTTGGTTGAAGGCGACACCGTTGCCAGACATTTCCAACCCGACATCAAAGCCTTCTTTCATTTTAAGGCCGTTCATGGTGTCTTTTAGGTCTTGATTAGCAACATTAACGGTGTGAACATCAGCTACTTTGGCTGCTAAATCCAAGCGGTCTTGGTTGACATCGGTGATCACCACATGGCGGGCACCAGCAAATTTACAAATGGCACCAGCCATAATGCCAATGGGGCCAGCCCCTGTGATTAAAACATCTTCGCCAACCAAATCAAAACTGAGCGCTGCGTGGGTGGCATTGCCAAGGGGGTCCATAATGGCGGCAATGTCATCAGGCACTTCATCGGGTAAGGGAATGGCGTTAAAGGCGGGCAGGGCCAAATATTCTGCAAAGGCACCCGGCACATTAACACCAATGCCTTTGGTGTCAGGGTCAAGGTGGAAGCGACCAGCGCGAACGTTACGGCTTGAGGTGCCAACCAAATGGCCTTCACCCGTAACGCGTTGACCAATCTTAATGTCATGAACGCGTTCACCAACGGCCACAACCTCGCCAACATATTCATGTCCCACGGTCATGGGGACGGGAATGGTTTTTTGTGCCCAATCATCCCAATTATAAATATGAATGTCGGTTCCACAAATGGCGGTTTTTTTAATTTTGATCAAAACCTCATGACCTTGAATTTCGGGAATGGGTTGTTGGCCCATCCAAATGCCTTCTTCGGCTTTTGCTTTGATCAGGGCTTTCATGGTGTTGGTGTTGCTAGTCATTTATGAAATAACTCCCAATTCACGGCCCACTTTGATGAAGGCATTGATGGCATGGTCTAATTGCTCACGTGTGTGGGCGGCAGACATTTGTGTTCTAATGCGCGCCTTGCCTTTTGGTACCACAGGATAAAAGAAGCCAATGACATAAACGCCTTCTTCCATCATTTTTGAAGCCATGTCTTGGGCCAATTTGGCATCACCCAACATCACCGGTATGATCGGATGCTCGCCGGGCACAAGGTCAAAACCAGCCGCTGACATTTTATCACGGAAATAGCTGGCGTTCTCACGCAATTTTGCCCGCAGATCATTTCCTTCTTGCACCAAATCAAGCGCTTTTAGACTGGCGGCTGTAATGGCAGGGGACAAGGTGTTTGAAAATAAATAGGGGCGTGAACGTTGGCGCAAAATATCAATAATCTCTTGTTTGGCTGCTGTATAACCACCCGATGCACCACCAAGGGCCTTGCCTAGGGTACCTGTTAAAATGTCAATGCGACCTTCAACACCGCAATGCTCAGGCGATCCGCGTCCATTAAGGCCTACAAAGCCCGTGGCGTGGCTGTCATCAACCATCACAAGGGCATCATACTGGTCAGCTAAATCACACACACCTTTCAAGTTGGCGATAATACCATCCATCGAAAACACACCGTCGGTGGCGATCATAATATTTTTAGCACCTGCCGCACGGGCTTCTTTTAATTTGGCTTCAAGGTCGACCATATCATTGTTTTTATAGCGATAGCGCATGGCCTTACAAAGGCGAACACCATCAATGATGCTGGCATGGTTTAATTCGTCAGAAATGATGGCGTCTTCAGGGCCAAGCAATGGCTCAAACAAGCCGCCATTGGCATCAAAGCATGCAACATAAAGAATGCTGTCTTCCATACCTAGCCAATTAGCAATTTTTTGTTCCAACTGGCGGTGAATGTCTTGTGTGCCGCAAATGAAACGCACGCTGGCAAGGCCAAAGCCATGGCTATCAAGGGCGTCTTGGGCGGCTTTAATCAGTTCAGGGTTGTTGGCAAGGCCCAGATAATTATTGGCGCAAAAGTTTAAAACATCTTGCGCTTGTCCATTGCTATCAACCTGAATGTCACTGGATTGTTGGCTGGTGATGATGCGTTCGCGCTTATAAAGGCCCGCTTCATCAATTTCTTTTAAGGTGTTTCGTAATTGCTCAAGATATGCTTGGTTCATAATTTACCCTTTATCAGCCAATCAATATAATGGATTCTTCGCGCGGAAAATAACAGGTAACGCATAAAGAAGCAAAAAAAATCATTGGTCTTTGATGACATTCTGAATAGGGTGTTAAAAATGATAAATCATTTAGGGGGATTGCATGAAAAACACGTTGAAAACACTTTTGCTTGTTGCTGCCACACTGAGTACGGTTTCTTTCGCTCAAGCTGATGGCCATAAAGGCGAAAGGGCCCGTGATTTGGGCTGGGCCCCTGGTTATATGAAAACGGGCCAATGGAATACGATCACCGACGTTGCAGGGGTGACCGTAGGGCAAGTAACCCTGATTGACCCTGCTAAGGGCATGCAGACGGGTGTAACCGCAATTTTGCCACATCAAGACAATCTTTATCAAAGTAAAGTGCCAGCGGGGTTTGAGCGGGGCAATGGTTATGGCAAGATGATGGGCACCACGCAGGTCAATGAACTGGGTGAGGTTGAAACCCCCATTGTGCTAACCAACACCCTGAATGTTGCCGAAGGGGCCGCCGGTGTGGTTGAGTGGACTTTGGCTCAAAAGGGCAATGAAAGTGTGCGCTCGGTCAATGCGGTGGTGGGTGAAACCAATGACGCCCGCACCAATGATATTCGCCAACGCTTTGTCACCAAAGACCATGTTAAAGAAGCCATTGGCGCCGCCAAATCTGGCCCTGTGGATGAAGGCAATGTTGGCGCAGGAACAGGCACCATTGCCTTTGGATTTAAGGGCGGCATTGGCACTTCAAGCCGTATCACGCAAGAGGGATATACCGTCGGCGTATTGGTGCAAGCCAATTATGGCGGTGACCTCCATATTATGGGCCAGCCCGTGGGGCGTATGCTAAAAGATATTGAGGCGCAAAAAACTGGACCCGATGGAAGTGTGATGATCATTGTGGCAACCGACGCGCCCTTGACAGATCGTAATTTAAAGCGCCTTGGTAAACGGGCCTTGCTTGGCATTGGCCGAACTGGGGGCATTATGTCAAATGGGTCGGGGGATTATGTGTTGGCGTTTTCAACGGCAGAAGATGTGCGCCGCACCATGGATCGCCAACGCGGCCCTGCCACCACCACGGCATTAAGTAACAACCAAATGACGCCGCTTTTCGCAGCTGTGATTGAAGCCACAGAAGAGGCGGTTTATAACGCCCTTGTCGCCGCCGAAGATGTGACCACAAAAGATGGTCGCACCTATAAAGCATTGCCTGTCAAAAACGTGCAAAAATTATTAGGCAAATAAAGAACCAGATCAGAAAAGAAAAAAAGGCTTCTCTAGTGACTGGAGAAGCCTTTTTTCATGTCTATTCCTTTAACTTGTATCGTTGCAGTTTGCCTGTTTGGGTTTTGGGTAGGCTGTCCACATAGTCTACAAGGCGTGGATATTTATCGGGGGCTCTGGCACCTTTGATGAAGGTTTGAATGTCCTTGGTTAGGTCATCGTTTCCCTCAAAGCCGTCTTTTAGCACGATAAAGGCCTTCACCACCGTGCCGCGGTCAGCGTCAGGAGCGCCAACCACTGCGCATTCTGAAACGGCAGGATGTTGAAGAGCGGCGTTTTCAACCTCAGGCCCCGCTATATTATAGCCTGACGAGATAATCATATCGTCGCTGCGGGCTTGGTACCAATAATAGCCGTCTTCATCTAGGGTGTAAGTATCACCCGTTACATTCCAGCCGTTGATGACATAATCTTTTTGACGGTCATCAGCCAAATAGCGACAGCCCGGTGGCCCCTTAACTGCAAGACGGCCTGTACCTCCCGCGGGAAGAGGCTGGTCATTGTCGTCTAAGATGCAGGCCTCATAACCCGGAACAGGTTTGCCTGTGGCCCCAGGGCGAATGTCATCACCGCTGGCGGAGATGAAAATATGGATCATTTCAGTGGCACCAATGCCATCAATCATGCGTATACCTGTTTTCGCAAACCATGCATCCGAGGTTACTTTAGGTAGGGTTTCACCAGCAGAAACACAGGTGTGGACACTGCTGATGTCACGGTTCTGTAGGTTATCTAAAATGGCGCGGTAAGCCGTTGGAGCGGGAAAAAGGGTCGTTACGTTAAAGGTTTCAACCGCGTCAAGCAGGCCGTCGGGGCCGATGCTTTCATCCAATACGGTAGAGCATCTAGCATGCAAAGGAAAGATTAGCATACCCCCTAAGCCAAAGGTAAAGGCTAAAGGCGGTGATCCTGCCATAACATCATTGCCATTGGGTTTTACAATATGTTTTGAGAAGGTTTCCGCCATTGCCATAACATCACGGTGGAAATGCATGCAGGCCTTTGGTTCCCCTGTGGTTCCAGAGGTGAAAGCCAACATCGCCACATCATCACTGGCGGTTTCAACAGCAGTAAACTGATCAGAGGCATTATCTAAAAGGGCGTCCAATATACCGTCTAAGCCATAGGTCAGGGAAAATTGCACTTCTGGACAGTCTTCTTCTGCATCAAGCAATTCTTCTTTTAGACGGCTGTCGGTGATGACGTGGCTAATCTGTGCTTTTTTGATGATGGTTGAAAGCTCTTTGGAACGCAGCATTGGCATGGTTGGCACAGCAACGCCGCCCGCCTTTAAACAGGCGAGAAAAATCGCTGCAAACATTGGGTTGTTCGGGCCGCGAATAAGCAAGCGATTACCGGGTTTAAAATTAAATTCATCGGTTAAAATATAGGCAATTTTATTAACCAGTTTAGCCAGGTCAGAATAGGTCAAATTACCATGGCTGTTATAAATGGCGACTTTGTCGGATGCTCCTTCGGTTAGGGCATCATCCAAAAGGGCTTTGGTGGCATTTAAGGTTGGTCCAAACTGCAGGTTTGGCAGGTCAAACTTAAACTCAGGCCATTGCTCAAGCGGTGGTAAATTATCACGCGTAAAACTATCTAGATGTGCCGATGGATGCATCAGGCTATCCTCCCCCCAATTCATTATCTTTTGCAAGAGTTTAGGAGCAAGCAAAGAGGCTTGTAAAGAAAATAGTTGTGAAAATGTAGCGGGCAGATGTTGCTTAGTCGTTGCGCGCTTCTGATCGGGCAATGTGATGTGTGACATCCTGCTCATCGTCATCAGAAAGAGCTACCTCTACACGATTTCGACCGTTTGATTTGGCAAGATAAAGAGCCTTATCAGCACGTCGCAGCAGGTGATCAATGGTTTTGTCTTCATTGATCAATGTGGTTAAGCCAATGCTGGTTGTGATGTGAAAACTGTCTAAGAAGGTTTCAATCGGAGTGTCCTCAATAGCGACCTTAATTAGGTTGGCAAGGCGTTTGCTCTCTTCAGGGCTGCTTTTGGGGATTAACACCGCAAATTCTTCACCACCCATTCGTGCTAAAACAGCATGATCTTCGGGATCGAGATTTTGATTATGTCTTTTCAAGCAAATGTGAATGGTTTCAACCACAGATTTTAGGGCCACGTCGCCAGCTTCATGCCCCTTACTATCATTCACCTTTTTAAAGTGGTCAATGTCCAAGGTGATTAAGCACAATGGGGCCACTTGTTGCTTGGCTTGTTGTAAAGTGGTTTGGGAAAGAGTGATAAATTTGCGTCGATTATAAGCACCTGTTAGGGGGTCGGTCTCAGAGAGGCGAATAAGTTCGCGTTCGTTAAATTTAGCTTCAGAAATGTCATGGGCTAAGATTTGAATAACAGGTGTACCTTCCCATGGTAAGCTACTGGCAATGATTTTGAAAACCTTATGGTTGCCGTTTGGTTGAATGATGTCCAACTCGTCAATAATTGCTGGGTCATTTTTATCAAAGGCATCATCCATTAAATGTTGTATCAAGGGGCGATTTTTTTCGCTGACAAAATCAAGAATGTGCTGGCCTACCATAGCATCAGATGTTTGTCCAAAAATGCTACAAGCCGCCTGATTAGCAAACAAAATTCCCATGGGTTGATGGATGAACAAGCCCATAGGTAATAGGTCTAGGACCATGCCAATCCGTTCTTGCGTATCGATCAGGATGTTTTGGGTTTGTTGTGCGGCTTCGATACCGTATGTGTCTTCAAAAAAATCAAAATCAGACATTATTAGGAGCACCTTAATTTTTACTTTGTACTATTCTTATGTATTTTTATATGGCCCGCAAGTAAATAATATCCAGAAATGAAGTCTTTAAAATTGGTAATTGTAAATTCAAGGGAATCTTTTAAGGTAATTTTAGGGAAAAGATATTCACGGGGGGGTGAGGGCGCATAAATGGCAATAAGTGGATCAAAATGGACATCAGAGCGGCTTTTTTTACTGGCATCAATTGGGGGTGCTGTTGGGCTTGGTAATTTAATCCGATTTCCTTTTGTGTTGGGCGAAAACGGTGGTGCTGCCTTTTTATCGATTTATTTGCTGTTGGTTTTAATGGTTGGTTTTCCGCTGTTATTGGCAGAAATGATCATGGGCAGTCGCGGCGGTGGTGGCGCGGTTGAAACGCTGCAAAAATTGATCAAAGAAAGCAATGCGGCGTCTTTTTGGAAGATTATTGGTTGGTTAAGCATCATCCTACCATTCCTTGGGTTTTGCTATTATTCTTCCATGGTTGGCTGGACCATGTTTTTTGGTTTTGAAGCCATCACTGACGGGTTTTCAGGTTTAACGGCAACGCAGTCTGAGGCCAATTTATCAGCCCTGCAAACAGATGCTGTGATGATGATATTGCTGCATAGCTTGTTAATTACCGCCACCGTTCTTGTGGTCGGATTGGGTGTTAAGGGCGGTATTGAGCGGGTCGTGAAATACCTGATGCCGGGTCTGTTTATCATGCTGATTTGTTTGGTTTTATATGGCCTGATTTTTGGTGATGCTGCGGCTGCCTACAAGTTTTTATTTCAACCTGATTTTAGCAAAATCACCATGCAAGTGGTTTTAAATGCCTTGGGACAGGTATTTTTCTCGCTGGCTATTGGCGTGGGCATGATGATTACTTATGCCAGCTATGTGCCCAATACAGTGTCTCTTAATCGCGCCAGTTTGGTGATTGGTTTTGGTGATACTTTGGTGGCGGTGTTTGCGGGGATGGCGATCTTCCCCATTGTAATGAGCTTGGGCCTAACGGCCGAGCATGGTCCCGGTCTTTTGTTTATCACCATGCCAGTGGCCTTTGGGCAGATGTCGGTTGGTGGTTTTTTGGCGATTTTGTTTTTTGGGTTGGTTTTTGCCGCCGCCTTTACCACGGTGATTGGGATGTTAGAGCCAATTGTGGCGGTGGCGCGGTCACGCTATCAAAATTTAACTAGGATGCAGGTGACAATTATCATCGGGGTATTAATTTGGTTTGTTGGTCTTGCACCAACCTTATCTGATAGCCTTTTGTTAGATGTGCGTCCTTTTTGGTTCATTCCGCTGTTCGCAGATTTTAACGTCTTTCGGGTTTTTGACTTTTTAGTTGCCAATTTATTATTACCGTTCAACGGCTTGCTGCTGGCCTTGTTTGTTGGCTGGGTGATGAAACGATCTGATTTGGAGGAAAGTGCGGGACTTGGTCGCAGGGCTTTTTTGTTGTGGTTTTGGGCGTTGCGTTATATAGCTCCTATCGCAGTGTTCGGGGTGTTGGTTATAAGTTTAATTCAGGCTTTTAACCATTAAGGAACGAGGTAAGTAAGAATGACGAGCAAAAACGATAAAGAACCCATTTCTGCCGTTGATGTGTCTGATGAAAAAATCCATTGGGACA
>CAKZLM010000117.1 GCA_937126915.1 uncultured Alphaproteobacteria bacterium | reverse complement strand
TGACAAAACCTGCTCCCACACCTCGCGACATTTAGATGTATTCACCCCCGTATCAACAAGGACCAGATCGTGACCACCTTCTAGAATATAGAGATTGATGAACTCTAAACTGAAAGGCAGTGGCATACGAAAATGAAAGACACCATCTGTAATTTCCTGTAATTCACCCATCTCAAGGGATGCGTTATAGGGGTAATCCAAACTTTCGCCAGCATCTGGAAACAAGTGATGATCGCCATAAATAATTGACGTTTTATCAGACTTTTCATCATCCATCATTGAGGCAATTCCGGACATAAATCTCCCCTCTCAACATTATGCTGTTAATGGAAATATAGAGACATATAAGAGAATGTCGAGAGTTAACGTTAACGTAAACGTAAATTATTATCCATAGGACTTTAACAATGGCAGTAATCGCGAGTCTGCTAAGGCAGCGGTTCTATGCCCAACAATTTTTAAATACCCCGGATGCGAGGCAAAGGCCTTAAACTCCTCAAGTGAGTTATATTTGACCAGCAACGCATGATCCCAGTGTTCATCCTCGGGACCAACAAAAAAGTCTAAGGCTTTACCAGCAAATAAGACCTCGCCACCAACATCAACAAGGAAACGTCCTGCTTCCTGCATATATTTTTTATAAGCCTCAAGCCCAGAAATAGTTTTCTCAGGGGCCAATTCTGGTGCCTCAGAATAATCAGCCACGTCACGATACCTAAGCAAGTTTACCATCACAACGGGGCCTTTATGATTGGGTGAAAATAATTTTTTCGCAGCCGCTTCTGTTGGTTCAATATAGGATTTTGTCATCGTTGCTTTCTTCCTCCGCCATATAAATGGTGTATTGTTTAACACCTTAAGCAAAATATAAGCGCATCTGTTAAAATGTCGAGAAATAAGCTGCTTAGACAAACATCAAACACTCAAAAGTGGTAACAGTCGTGAATCAGCCGTGGCTGCTGTGCGGTGACCAACAATTTTTAAATAATCACCATTTGAAGCAAAGGCCATAAAGTCTGCCAAGGAATTTTGCTTCACCAATAAAACATGATCCCATTGTTCGGCCTCTGGTCCAATGAAGTAATCTAAGGCACGTCCAGAAAACAACAATTCACCCCCGCTTTTACCCAGAAAGGGCAAGGTCTCTTTCATGTAAATTTCATATGCCTCAGCCCCTGTAGTGGGGTTCTCTGGCGCAATCTCAGGCAAATTGCTATAATCAGCCGTTTCATGAAACCTTATCATATTCAACATCACAACGGGGCCTTTGATATCTTGTGAAAATAATTTTATTGCCGCTGCTTCTGTTGGCTCAATATAAGATTTTGCCATGGTCTTATACCCTTTCCAAGGTCTCAAGAATAAGTGCTTTATCGTGTTTTGTGATGCTGCCTAAGATCATTTCACTGCGATCAGAAACACTAGCAAAAGCATCTTTATAAAGATCAGACCCTGCATCGGTTAATTTGACAAAACTTACCCTTGCATCTCTTGCATTTGCTTGTTTCATCACCCACCCTAGTTTTTCCATAGGCTTTAACATTCGCGTAACACCAGAAGCCGTGAGGCTAACAGCATCAGCCAAATCAACCCGGCGCAACATCTTTTCAGGCGATGAGGCTAAGTGATGTAAAACCATCAATTCTGAATATGTCATGCCATAAATGCTTAATTGGCTATCCAGTTTTTGGGTCAATGATCCCCCCACCCGGACTAAGGTCATCAACCCATATAAACCATCAATATTTTTAAGTGCCGCCACCAACTTATCCTTTCATAAGATTAAATTATTTTTCACACCACTTGCTGATTAGATATATTATTAATGCTTGATTAGTCAAGCATTAATTCACAACAACCTACAATCGCCAAACTATACAATAACCAAGCCGCAATAGGTTCTTGCTCTTAAGGGGACAAGTGGTTAAATTGTGCGCCAAATGATAATTATTTAAGGACCATTTGTGAGCCAAATCTTAGATCATAATGACGACAATATCCAAATTGCTGCTAATGATTTATTAGCTGGTAAATTAGTTGGCATGCCAACAGAAACGGTTTATGGCTTGGCTGGCGATGCCACTAACGAAAATGCTATTGCCCTAATCTATCGCACCAAAGGTCGTCCGCAATTTAACCCGTTGATTGTTCATGTGCTGGACCAAGACATGGCGCAAAATTACGTGACCATGAATGATCATGCCAAAAATTTAGCATCGGCTTTTTGGCCTGGCCCCCTGACCATGGTGCTAGGGCGTAAGGATAATTCTGGCTTATCGCATCTGGTCTCAGCTGGGTTAGATACATTAGCCGTGCGTTGCCCTGCGCATCCAGTTGCACGACACTTGTTAAATGCTACAAACAAACCGCTAGCGGCCCCTTCTGCAAATCCATCAGGATCAATATCGCCTACAACCAGCCAACACGTTGAGCAGGGATTGGGGCAAAAAATTGACCATATTCTTGAAGGTGGCGCCTGTGATAAGGGCATCGAAAGCACCATTGTGTTGGTGACAAATGATAAATTGGTTTTGCTGCGCCCCGGCAGTATTAGTGCGGAACAATTAGCGTCTGCCACTGGCCTACCTGTTCAAACAAAAGACGATGACAGTATCAATGCGCCGGGCCAATTAAGCAGCCATTATGCGCCCCATGCCGCTGTGCGCCTCAATGCCTTTCATAAAATGAAAGATGAGGTATTTATTGGCTTTGGCGCCTTGGATGGTGACTTTAATTTATCCGAAACCGGTGACTTGGAAGAAGCTGCAGCCAACTTATTTAAAACCCTTCACATGGCAGATGCCACCGGTGTTCCCTCCATCGCAATTGCCCCCATCCCATGGACAGGACTGGGTATTGCTATTAACGACCGCTTGGAACGCGCGGCAGCACCCCGTGAAAACTAGGATAGAAATTTATGACAATTTCAGAAACAGCCCTAACCGAAATTAAAGACCTTTTAGGCCCCAAAGGATATATCACTGACCCTGCTGCAAAGGCCTTGTTTATGGCAGAATGGCGCGGCAGAAGCGTCGGATCCTCACCCCTTGTTGCGCTACCCCGCAGCACAGAGGAAGTTTCGGCATTGGTGAAAATTTGCGCCAAACATAAAATTGGCATCGTCCCCCAAGGGGGAAATACCGGCCTTGTTGAAGGCGGTATTCCTGATGATAGCAACAGTCAACTTTTGCTAAGCCTTTCGAAAATGGACAAGTTGGTCGAGATTGACCCCCTTGATTATAGCATGACCATTGAATCTGGCATGCCGCTTTATAAAGCCCAAGAACATGCCCGCGACCATAATCGCTTGTTTCCCCTTTCTTTAGCATCAGAAGGAACCTGCACAGTGGGCGGCAACATCGCAACCAACGCAGGCGGCATTCATGTGATGAAATATGGTAATATGCGTGATCTTGTTTTGGGGCTTGAAGTTGTGCTTGCCAATGGCGAGATTTGGAACGGCTTACAATCGTTACGCAAAGATAATGCTGGTCTTGATTTGAGAAATATTTTTGTTGGGTCAGAAGGTGCGCTTGGGATTGTTACCCGTGCCACCGTTAAGCTATTCCCACGCCCACGCGCAGTTGAAACCATCTTTGTCGGTTTTGAAGACCTTGATAAGGGCCTGCGTCTTTTATCCAAACTACGTGAAGAATGCGGCACCAGCCTTACCGCCTTTGAAATTATTCCAAAAGCAGGCTTAGAGTTGGTTTTGAAAAACATTCCTGATACCCGCCAAGTGTTGGACAATATCTATCAATGGCATGCTGTCATTGAATGTTGGCACGACACCTCTTTAAACGATGGCATAGAATCAGGCCCACTTGCCCAAGCCATTGCCGACGGCTTTGAGGCTGACTTAATTGTTGATGCCGCCGTTGCTACCAGTGACAGCCAAAAACAAGACTTTTGGAAATTACGTGAAAACTTATCTGAGGCGCAACGCGAAGAAGGCACTGGCATCAAGCATGATATATCTGTTTCTTGCGCCAAATTACCAAAATTTGTCGCTGAGGCAGAAAAACGTGTTCTCGCCATTCACCCGGGCACCCGCATTTTGCCTTATGGTCATGCTGGTGATGGTAATTTGCATTATGATGTCATCCGACCCCTAGACATGGACAAAGACAGCTTTTTTGCCCTTAAACAACAAATGAATGATGCCATTCATGATTTAATTGCAGATATGGGCGGCAGTATCGCCGCTGAACATGGTATCGGGGCCTTAAAGGCAGACGAAATGGAACGCCTAAAACCCGCCATAGATATATCCCTGATGCGTACCCTAAAACATAGTTTAGACCCGCATAATATTATGAACCCTAATCGGGTTATCAAAGCATAACACACAGCGCACCACTATTTTAAGCATCTTAAAACCCGCAGAAACACAGTGTTTTTTGCGGGTTTTCTTAAGGTTAAAAAAAATCCCTTGAAACCTAGGTGTGTTATTGTTATATAACACTATGTAAGCAACACTGCTAAGGCAGGTTTACAGCAGTAAAAAATAAAAACAAAAGACGTAGCGACACGAGGATATCATGAGCAAAGAACAAAGACTGAGAAATCGTAAAATTCTTCTAGGTTTGGGTGCCGTTGCAGGCATCTATTCTCTACTACCTGGCTTTTATGCGGGTGGCATTGAAGACAATGTTCGCCAAATCTTGACCGAGCAAAGCTTTAAAGATGGTTTTGGCTATAAGCTGGTTAGCTATGAGCGAGGCTGGTTTAAATCTACCGCCAAAATTGGCTTGATCACCCCAATGGAACTAAAACGTGAGGTAAAAGCTGCCAAATGGTTGATGGGTTGCACAGAAGATGATGAGGTTACTCTTTGCTTAGATCTAGAAATTGATCATGGCCCTGTGATCACCCAAGGCGACCTTCGCCTTGCCCAAGCCCAGTTTCGCAGTAATTGGGCCTTACCATTGGTAATGAAAGAAATTGATGCCCCACAAGCATTAATCGAAGGCGTTTTAAACCCGTTTCGTTTAAACATGTCAGCTGTAATTAATTTTGACGACAGCCTTGACTATCGGGTGACAACCACCCCGCTTGATTTCAGCATTAATGAAAGCGGTCAAGACATCACAGTTGACGTGGCAGCCCTTGCCCTTGAAGGCACGCTTGCTGCAAATAAAACCGACCTGACTTATAAATTTGCATGGAGTCGTGGTGATATCTCGGTTGATTCTGGCCGCGAAAAAGGCTCAGTAAAGTTTGAAGGCCTAAAAAGCCAAGGTGACCTTGATTTCACCCACTTTAAAAACCCCAAAGCACGGTCTTTAAGCGTTGCTGCAAAAATGCTTAAAGCCAATATTGACGATGGTGATGTTCAGGTTGATTTGAAAAACTTAGACGCCAGCATTGACGGTAACGTCGTCAGTGATGAAGCCACACCGTTTAAAGCAAAAGCCGTGATTGATTTTTTTGAAATGCATGAAAAATCTGATCGCGCCCATGTTAAGCTGACCAAACTGAATGCAAGTGCGGATGGCACCATGGCATCTCGCCGCATGGCAGGCCCCTTAACCAGCCATGCCACCATTGAAAGCTTTGATATCAATGTTGATGACCATAAAGAAGCACGCGTGTCTGGCAAAAATCTATCTGCTACAGCCAATGTTGACTATGCCAACAATCGCCCCAGCCCGCGCGATGTAAGTGTTAGCATTGACGACCTATCAGTTGAAAGCCCTGCTGAAAATGTCTCAATCGTTCTGGATGATCTAAAAGCTGATCTTAAAGGTGATTTAAGCAGCACTGACCTATCGCCTGGCACAGCATCATTTTCGATGAAAAGCTTAACCATGAATGATGCTAATGACCAAGTTGAACTATCTGTGTCTGGCCTGAACGCTTTGATAGAAGGTCAAATGATTGGTTTTAACATGGCATACGGCAACAGCAGCTTAACCCTTGATCAGTTTTCGATGAAAGCGGGTGACGAGGATGTGACGGTTCAGTTAACCAACCTTGCTTCTAATGGTGTTTCTGCCCGTGACGGTGATATGCTTACCAGCAACGCCACCCTTGGGTTTGACAATTTCAGTGTGGAAACCCCTGAAATGCCAGCCCAACTTTTAACCAACATGCAGTTTTCAACTGAAATGGTGATCAGTGATGTCGATGCCAATGCTTATGAGGCCCTGTTAAAAGAAGCGGCTAAAAACCGCTATAAAATGGATGACCCCATGGTTTTGGTTAAGGCCGATATGCGCGACAGCCTTGATGCCATGGTGCAATCAGGAGGGCGTTTTGAAATCCCAAGCTTGAACGCCACCTTTAATGACGGCAGCCTTCAATTTAACCAAGTAACAACAGTTTCACCTGACCAATCACGAACCATGCGTGACGCTGATGATCTTTATAAGCTTGCTGAAATGGACGGTCAGTTGATCGTTGACCAATCATTGGTGAAAGCTTTCATTGCCGCGTTTGCTCATAGTGAAACCCGCACCAATGGCGTTGTGGTGGAAAACACCGAAGCCGCCGCAGAGATGGTTAACAAAGCATACCAACGTCTGTTAGATGAAACCCATTTAACCGTTGAAGGTGATAAATTGGTTGGTATTTTAAAAGCCCGCGATGGTAAACTAACCATCAACAACCAAGAGCTTGACCCCAAAAAACGCCAATAATTTTCACCCCCTTTATTTAAAACAAAAAACCCCGGTTATAAGCCGGGGTTTCTTCTATTTTATAAGAACTCATTACTTTTTATCATGCCACCACCAGTGACCACCTAGAGGCTTCTCTGTAGGCCAAACTTGCGTCATATCATCATCATTATATAGGAAACCATCTTTGACCACACGGTGTATGGCAGTGGTAGCGCGGATATTTTCCAACGGGTTTTGGTCAAGGATCACCATATCAGCCACTTTACCAGCCTCAATCGACCCAAGGTCACTATCCACCCCGATGATTTTGGCCCCATCAATGGTGGCGGCGCGCAACACCTCAACCGGGGTCATGCCGCCCATATTATGGGCCCATAGTTCCCAGTGAAAACCAAGGCCTTGTAATTCACCATGACCGCCCATACCAACTAGGCCACCAGCACGCTGAATGTTTGCTGCATCGCGCGCCACATGGTGAAAATTAAACTCTTCCTTCATCGCCCATTCAGACTTGCGCTTGGTTAAAACATCTAGGCGATTATGCGGGTAAAAACGCTGTAATTTTGGATCATCATACGGGCGTTCGCGGGTGAAGAAATAATTGGTCACCCCAATACCATTATATTGCACCAACAACGTGGTGGTATAAGCGGTTTGGGTTTTGGCATAAAGCTCAATCACATCATCATAAAGTGGGAAAACAGGGATATTATGTTCGTTACCATGCATTCCATCCATGGCGTGGGTCATATCCAATTTCAGGTCCTGTGCCCCTTCTGTGGTAGGCATCAACCCTTGATGTTTTGAGGCGCGCACAATCCATTGTCGTGTCTCACGATTTCCAGAAACGTAAGCCTTAATATTTTTGGTGCGATAATGTTTTGAAGAACGCTGTAAATAATAATAGGCCTGATCATAGCTTTGGAAGTCATTATTACCAAAAATGCCCGGGCCCGTCATCAAGGCGCGCTGACCCACAGATTGCCCTGTTTCAACCATATCGCGGTAGGTAAAATAATCTTTATGCGAGGTTTGCACATCCAGCCCGGTTGTAACGCCATAGGCCAAGCTTGTTATCAGTGACCAGTTTTGTGGCTCCAGCACATCACCGGTTCTAAATTCCCAGTGGGCGTGGGTATCAATCATGCCCGGCATGATGTATTTACCCGAAACATCAATCACTTTGGCGCCATTTGGTACGTCCAATGTGCCGGATGCTCCCACTGCCACAATACGATCATTGGTCACTAAAATGTCGGCATTTTCAAGGACACGCGCATAATCATCATTGCCCTCACCCGCCATTTGAATGACATGACCACCGCGCAGCACCATACTGCCCTCAGGGCGATGGCGATCAACAGATACCGTAATTTTCACTGCTGTTACCGCCTCATCATCTTCCAACGGCGGCTCTTTTGGTTCATTACTAGGTGGGGCATCGTCTTTTTTCTCATCTGAGGCACCATCAGAAGAAGCGGCTTCAGTTTCGATATCAGCTGCATCACTTTCTGAGGAACTTTCATCAGAGTCTTTTTCTGTACCCCCCTCATTGTCGGTGTCTGCTTCGTCGGTGCCTGTCTCTTCTTCGTCTTCACCAAACGAAATACTCTCTAAAGCACGTTCATAATAGGTTGAGCCAATGGCCCACGTAATGTGGCTGCCATCAGCTGACCAGCCATAAAAATCAGCGCCCACATCGGTTAGACGTTCTACTGGGATGGCGCTTCCACGTACATTCACCTCTGGCACCTTGCCGCCATAGGTTTCAAGCGGCATGACATAAAGTTGTTTGTTAACAAAGGCCAAAACATGGATGCCATCGGGCGATATTTTCAGCCCTTCTGCATAGGCAGGGCGGCGGCTAGCGCGGTTGCCCTTGGGGCCAGTGACCTTAATATGCTCACGCTGATCTGAGCCATCAAAGCGCTCAGAAATAAGCGCCTCACCATTATAGCTATAAATACGATCTACATCGGGACCAACGTGAGGATGTCTTGCTTCTTTGGCAGGGCCAACCAACTGCACATCACCACCATCGGCAGGTAACCAAACCATTTCCAAGGGAATTGCTAGACCACCAAACTCACTGAAGGTTTGATGACGTTGCCATTCATTACCACGCATCGCCATAATGCGGTTTCCGTTTTTACTATAGGCAATGTCGGTATAAAAAGCGGGTATTTCAGTTAAACGTTCTGGGCGACCACGGCCATTGGCGCGCACCCGCCAAATGTGCCCGCCCTGATCCATCGACCATGTGACATAGGCTATCCAACGCCCATCAGGTGAATAGATCGGTTGAAACTCCCATGCGTCAGACTTTGTTAAGCGCTTCACATCAGATCCGTCAGCGTTTGACGTATAAAGATGACTGAGAACCGACATCACCATTTTCTTGCCATCAGGCGAGCGTGACGGATTATGAACTATGCGAGCCTCAACAGGGCCTTGTCCAACGCCATATTTGCTGGTTAGGTCTGGCCCTACATCCAATTCAGCCGTTGCTTGGAATGGTACATCGGAAAGGCTGCCATCAGCCACCGACACGCGCTTAATTTTACCATCAAAGGTATAAAGCACCGATTGGCTATCGCTGGTGAAGCTGTAACCGGGGTAAATATCACGGCTGGGTGGACGACCAATTTCTTGGGTATCATGCTGCACCTCTGCCACGAGGGTGCGATCAGCGCCCGTCACCAAATCACGCAAACGCATTTGGGTCGTATTTTCTATTCGGCTAATATAGGCCATATAACGACCATCAGGCGAAATTTCAGGACGTGCGCCACCGCCATGACCTTGGGTAATTTGCTCTAAATCACCCGTGCTGCGATCAAAACGATGAATTTGCGCATTGGGAAAACTGCGAAACGGGCTGCGACGAATAACGCTGTAATACATATAACGGCCATCAGGCGTGAAAGATGCGCCAATTCCCTCAAAGGCTTTACCGCCATCATCGCTTAATTGAACACTTCCGCTACCATCCAGATAAAACAGCTCGAAACTGCTGTCGGTGCCTAATTTGCTGACCACCACGGCCTTACCATCTGGTGTCCATGTTGGCGAAATAAGACGGTTCTGGCGACCACTGGAAAGCTTTTTCGCGTTGCTGCCATCGCTATCCATCACCCATAAATTGATGGTGCCATCGCGGTCAGAAATAAAAGCAATTTTACTACCATCAGGTGATAGTTTTGGTTGACTATCAAAGGCCATTCCTTGGGTAAGTGCCACGGCCTCACCGCCCTCAATGGGCAATCGGTATATATCGCCTAACAATTCAAACACCAACGAACCATCACCTGCCGCCACATCAAGGCTGATCCAACTGCCCTCATCCAAGTTGAGGGTTAGCTTTTCTGTTTGCCCATCCAATGGTAATTTTAGATCATCTTTGGCTATCAAGCTTGGCGATGATAAGCCAACTGTTAAACTCGCGATAAGGGCTATGGCAGTGGTGCTTTTGAATGACATGTTTTGCTCCCCGAAAATTTGTTCGGTGGTAGGTTAGGCCCTACCCCGCCATTGTCAAATTAAAACGTCAAAATTCACTTCACCGCAATGTGCTTTACAGGGGATGAGATTTCTTGTTTGATCACAGATAGATAAAAGGGGGATTTATGATTTCTGCAAAAATTCAACATTATGTCAAATCAGGCATTCGGGCCTTGTTGGCAAATTTCAGTGTGTCTGTGATTAATGTTTTAGGGCTGTCGCTTGGTTTAGCCGCGGTGATTTTAATCTCACTATTTGTGCAAGATGAATTATCTTATGACCGCTGGTTGCCCGATCATGAACGCTTGCACCGCATTGAAACCACTTATTCGCCACCGGGGCGCGGTCAAATTAAATTTGCCATTGCCACCGCCGCCATGAAACCTTTGTTGGATGCAGATTATCCTGACCTGTTAGAGGCCACCACCCGCCATTATCGCCAAACCCGTAACATGTCTATTGGGGATAGGGCCTTTAATGAAACACTGTCATTTGTCGATAAAGAATTTTTCCAAGTCTTCGACCTGGAAACCATTACAGGTAACCGTGATGAAGCGCTGGCAGAACCCTATAACCTTGCCATTAGTGAAGACATGGCACGCAAATATTTTGGTGACACAAACCCCATCGGGCAAACCTTATCAATGAATGATGCCCAAGACATGAAAGTGGCTGCGGTATTTAAAAACATCCCCAACAACAGCCATATGCGCCTAGACATAGTAACCTTGCTGGATCGCAACACCATCCCCAACCCCGTGTTATTAGATATCTGGACAGGGGTTAGCATGTTTCTTTATGTCAAAACCCAACCCGGTGTTGAACCAACAGATTTAGAAAGCAAACTGGGAGACTTTTTTGATCGCCACGCCGTTTCCAATGTGCTATCCCTTAAAAAAGAAGATTTGGTTAGCATCACAGAAATGCATGTCATCCCCTTGCCCGATGCCCATTTCAGGGTTGATCGGCGTGCTGAAATGCGCCCAACGGGGTCAAAAGCAACGGTTTATGGTTTCACCATCATTGCCGCCCTTATTTTGTCCATCGCTTGCATTAATTTTATGAACCTTGCCACCGCACGGGCAGGAAAACGGGCACGGGAAATTTCTATGCGTAAGGTTTTAGGGGCTAGCCGCCAACAATTGATCAATCAGTTTTTAGGCGAAACCCTTTTCATCATCCTATTTGCCTATGCCTTGGCCCTTATCTTCGCTCAGGTGGCGCTGCCTTATTACAATGGCTTCATCGCCAAAGATTTATCGCTGGCGGGGCTTTTCTCATTTCAGGGTATCGCGTTACAAATCCTATTACTGGCTGTGGTTACTATTGGTGGCGGTATGTATCCAGCCTTTTATCTATCATCGTTTCGCCCTGCAGACACCTTGACCGCCAATCAATCCAGTAGCGACCAAAGCAAGGGCTTTCGCAATGTCTTGGTGTTTATTCAGTTTAGCATTTCGATCACCTTAATGATTTCAACCATGGTGGTTTATGCACAAACCAATTATGCCAAAACCATGGAACTGGGCTTTACCCGCGACAATATGGTTCTGATCGGTGGCCTGCAAAACCCACAAGTGGGTGACAGTGCTGAAACCCTCAAAAACGCCATGAAGGCGCTTGATGGTGTTGAAAATGCCGCGCGCTCATCCATGGCGCCACCCATAGTGGGCAGCCCTAACACCATCGTCACCATGCCGGGGGCCGCCCCCACTGATGCCGCCTTGGTTATCGAGCAAATAATGGGTGATTTTGATTATTTTGACACTTATCAAATGCCACTGATAGCAGGTCGTACTTTCTCAGAAGACTACCCCGCTGACTTATTGATCGTGCCTGATGATGAACCGGTTGAGGGTAGCGACACGCCCCTAAAAGATGCCACCCAATCAGCCATCATCAATGAAAGTGCGATGCGCCTAATGGGCTTTTCAACCCCTGAGGAAGCCTTAGGCAAGGTCTATTATTCCAATATACAAAACAATCGCCGCTTGGTTTCCACCATCATTGGGGTGGTGCCTGATGCCCATTATCACACCATCCACACCGATTTGGTGCCAATGCTGTTTGTGGTGCGTGATGCCAATATGGGGGTTTTAACCTTACGTTTATCGAGTAATGATGTCCATGACACCCTAAAGGCCATTGATCAAGTTTGGCGTGACATTGTGCCAGCCGTTCCGCTAAACCGCACTTTTTTGGACGAGGCCTACAGCAGCCAATATAGTGGCGAAACCCAAAGAGGTCAGATGTTCTTATATTTCGCCCTGTTTGCCATTTTTGTGGCTTGCTTAGGGCTTTATGGCCTTGCCGCCTATAACGCAGAACGCCGCACCAAAGAAATTGGTATTCATAAGGTACTTGGAGCCAGCAACGGACAAATTGTGCGTATGCTGGTGTGGCAATTCACCAAGCCTGTGTTGTTTGCCAATGGCGTGTCATGGCCTGTTGCCTATGTCATCGCCAGCGATTGGCTGGGCAGTTTTGCCTACCGCATTGACATTGACCACACCTTCTTTATCGGTGCAGGCCTAGCAACCCTGATCATCGCTTGGGGAACAGTCAGCAACCACGCCTACCGCGTCGCCAAAACCAACCCTGTCAGGGCGTTGAGATATGAATAAAATTACATAAAAAAAGCCGGGGGGGTTAGCCCGGCTTTTTCTTTGTATTCTATTTACTTAGGTATCTTATTTAGCACCTGCCTGAATGAACGTGCGGATGTCATTCAAAAATTGGGTCAGGCTTTCTCTGTGCAAATACATCATGTGACCTGCCTGATAATAGGTATAGTCAACACGGTCTTGCGGGATGCCACGTTCAGCCAGTGCATTTTCAGCGCCAAAGAACGGCGTGGCAAAGTCATAATAGCCTGAGGTGACCAATACGCGCATGTCAGTGTTGCGGCGCATGGCACGACCCAAATAAGGAATAAGATTGACATAACGACCACCGTTAGGGCGGCTGCCACGTTCGTTCCAGTTCCATCTAAAACCATCCATGTTGCGGGCGCTTAGGTTATAAATGCGATCATCCAAGTCAACACCAAGGAAGTTTTGCAAGTGATCATTGATCGCCACATTATAGGCATTCGCCACAGATGAATTAAACGGGTCAGTTTCATAATATTCACCAGCGTCTTCCATATCTTGGCCTAAATAACGGCTGTCGATACGGCCCACGGTTTGACCACGATCACGCAGCAATTCTTTAAAGAAACGCTGCACGCTAACACGCATATCGGTGTCTTCAAGGAACGACTTTTTAAGGCCCGTGTAGGCATGCAATTGGTCAACTACAGCTTGGCGGCGTTCAGCGGTTAGGCGCTGGCCTTGGGCCAAGGCGGTTAGATAATCGGTGATCGCCCATTGACGCACCTCTGCCAAAAAGGCCTCAAGGTTTTCAGGTTTGTTCGGTAGGGCATCATGATACCAAGCGGTTGCCGCCATGGTTGGCAACATTGACACATAATACATCAAGCCACCATGCTGTTGACGGCTGTTTTGATAGTCTAACACTGCCGAGATAAGCACAATACCATTAATAGAAATGCTCATACGGTTGGTCAAAATGTCAGACATAACCGCGGCACGTGGGGTGCCATAGCTTTCACCTGCGATATATTTCGGGCTGTTCCAACGCTTGTTGTCATCAATCCATTGACGCACAAACTCTGAAACCGATTGCGCATCTTCTAAAAGGCCCCAGTGATTTTTACCGGGCTCATCCCCCAAGGGGCGGCTAAGGCCCGTACCAACGGGATCGATAAACACCAAATCAGTGACATCAAGAAGCGTTTCTAAATTGTCTTCAATGTTATAAGGGGCAGCGCCATCATCAGCATCGGCATCACTTGGCACCACCACACGGCGTGGGCCAAACACACCCATGTGTAACCACATGGATGGTGAGCCAGGGCCACCATTAAAGATGAAGGTCACTGGACGCTTTGATGGGTCCTCAACATCATCTTTGGTATAGGCATAGTTAAAAATGGTGGCAACGGGCTTGCCTTGCTTGTTACGCAAATAAGTGTCGCCGGCACGGGCCGTGTAACTAACCCTTTGACCATTAAAACGCCCCTGATGGGTTGAGATAAACTCTTTCGGTGCTGGAATGCTGGCTGATGATTTATGATCATCCAACGCAATGGCACCCGCATTAGGCACCATCATTAAACCAGCCGCCATGAGTGAGGCACCAACAAGAGCGGTTTTTGTCATTTTTTTAAACATGATAAAATCTCCCCTGCCCTTAGCGATTATCAGCGACGATGAAATCACGGATATCATCATTTAACTGTTTCAGGCTTGGATGATGAATATACATCATGTGACCCGCTGGATAATAAGTATAGGTCACGCGGCTTGGATCAATGCCGTTGCGGTTTAAGGAATATTCCGCCCCAAACAAAGGCGTTGCAAAGTCATAATAACCAGCGGCATTAAACACACGCAGTTCTTTATTTTCACGCATCGCCTTACCAATGTACGGGGTTACGTTCAAATAAGCGTTGCGGCTGCGATCAATTTTCCAGTTCCATGGGCCACCCAATCCACCGATGATGCTATATTCACGATCAGGGTTAAATTTCAAGCCTTGGCGTACCCATGTGTTAAGGGCCGCGGTATATGAACCATCAATGCCATAAAAACTTGGGTCGGTGTCAGGGGTGTCCCCACCATTATCGCGGTCACGGCCTTTAAAGCGACCATCCAAGCGACCAACGCTGAACCCTTCTTCGCGCATTAATTCACGCAAGAAACGTTGATACGGCACACGCAAATCATTGTTTTCTAGATAGGTTTTAGAAAGCCCCGTGAAGCTGGCAAGCTTATCTAAAACAGAAGCACGCTCTTCCCCCTTAAGGTCATAGCCCTTAAGAAGCGCAGGCGCATATTCATTTAGCGCAAATTGGCGGGCTTCTTCGGTAAATTCTTCAACCGTTTTACCTTGACCTGCTTTACCGTGATATTGCGCGGTTGCCGCCATGGTTGGTAAATAGGCCATATAAACCATTTCATTACCATCAGCACCACTATCAACGGTGAAGTCAAGAATGGTTGAAATAAGCAATATACCATTGATGGAAACATCATCAAATCGACCTGATAGCGCACGGATCAATGCCGCAGAACGGGTCGTGCCATAACTTTCACCACCGATATATTTAGGGCTATTCCAGCGGCCATTTTCGCGCAACCAAACACGGATGAAATTGGCAATGGATTGGGCGTCTTCATGCACACCCCAAAAATCGGTACCTTTACCAACGCCATCTACCTTAGAAAATCCTGTGCCTACAGGGTCAATGAAAACAATATCACTAACATCTAAGAAACTGGCGGCATTATCTTTAATTTTGAAAGGCGCTGCACCATCGTCTTCGGCGTTGCTGGGAATTTCAACAACTTTTGGGCCAAAAGCTCCCATGTGTAACCACACAGATGATGACCCCGGGCCTCCATTATAAATAAAGCTAACCGGGCGTTTACTGGTATCCTTCACACCGTCTTTCACATAAGCGGTAGAATACACCCGTGCGATGACTTTACCCTCGCGGTTTTTCAGCAAGGTTTCGCCCGCCGTGGCGGTGTAATTCATTTTTTGACCGTTAAAGGTGCCTTGGTGCTTGATCACAGAGACCTCAGCAGGTGCCATTGCTTTTGCTG
>CAKZLM010000116.1 GCA_937126915.1 uncultured Alphaproteobacteria bacterium | reverse complement strand
AGAATGGAATGAAGGCAGCGCCAATGACCTAGACTTCACGTCAAAACGTCAATTGCAATGCCTAAAGAACGCCAAGCGACCAAGTGCGGCCTACCTAAAAGAAATTGGCATTCCCATGCCGACAGATCCAATGCAAAAGCAGTTGGTTGCTGCAGCAGAAAATGCAGGCACCATCAACAATCCAACACAAGCAGGTAAAGACCTAGAGGTTATCAAAGAGGCCGCAACTGGTGCAAATGACCAAGTCGCCAAAAAAGTTAAGATTAGTACTGCAACAGCGCAAGCCGCAAATGATAATGATCAATATATTTTATATTTGGTGGCAAGAACACCTAGATCCAAAGATAATGAAAATACTAGTGTTTTTGGTCACGTTTTCATCGGGGGACAAAAACCTGATAATACGCGTGATGCAAAGGGATTTTATCCAAAACCAAAAGATTCATTGTGGCAGTCTTGGGATTTAGCAGACTACCCTGATGAAATTTCAAGTGAGGTTAGAGATGATAATTTGGGTTTAAATGCCGCCCTTGCAAATCAACCATTATTTGCACATTATACTATTTCTGTTACTAAAGAACAGTACGAAAAGGCTTTCAGTTACATGAAAAATTACGCGAATAATAATGATTATGCGCTTTTGAAAAATAATTGTGTCCATGCTGCTTTTAGATCTTTGGAACATGCGGAATTACAGTCCCCTTTAGAATAGATGGTGTTCTTGAAGCCCCTTCAGAGCTTTTTAATAAGATTAGAGTGTATAATGGGGCAAGGAATTTAAATACTCATAAATCAACGTCAAAGAGGTGGGATAATTGGTCACTATGAAATACTTAATTAAATTCAAAAAGCCATTAATTATCATCGCCGTTTTAGTGTTTTGGTTCTGGGAAGCTACCCAGACATACCGCCACAGCGAGGAAAGGTGTGTATATCGCAATGGGGTTGACATGCTTACAAATAAGCCTGAGTTGTATCTGTTTAGTGATGCTCCCTTTAGTTTCCATGATGGCTTTGGTATTCGGGGCCCTCACATTACACATGCACCAGACCCCTTAACTAGGGTTGGAAGAATAACTAATATAGCCGCATTAACATATGACTATAGCGACTTTTTTAAATCTGGTCGAATATCATTAGTGACGGTTTTTGAGAAATCATCGACTGTTAAGGAATATAAATATGGCTGGTTTAGCCCAGAATGCTGGCAGAAGGTGGCGGCATTTCGGGATCAGGCATTGCCCCATGTAAGGTTATTAACAGGCAATTGGCCCAAAGATTTGGAACCAATTCCAGTGTGGAAAGATGATAAAAATCCTTTCGATATTCCGTATCTTAGTCTTGGGGGTAGAATTTGAATGGTGTTCTATACTAACAATATCTATAGAAAATAGGCACGGACAGAGGTGTCGGTGCCTATTTTACTGATGGATGGTTATTCACGGGGCATGGAGGTGAAACTCTTCTGTAAAAGTGCCCCGAAAAGTTTAGGATTAGTTTAATTCGGCACGGGCTTCTTCGACAACACCTTGTAAATGCTCAAAACCACGAGCGCCCGAGACAACTTTACCATTGATAAAGAACATCGGTGTTGACGAAATTCCCAATTCACGGGCAACGTCCATATTTGCGCGCAGATAGTTTGAGGTTTCTTGTGACGGCAGATCAATTTGGAACTGATCCATATCCATACCAAGGCCGTCAACAATCATTTGTAATTTTTCTTGGGTGATAGGGCCTTCGATCTCATAAACTTTATTATGAAATTCTTCGAACTTGCCTTGTTTCAGGGCAGCTTGTGCCATGTGGGCGCTGATCAAAGAAATAGGGGTTTCGTTGGGTTTGTCCAAAATAGGGAACTGCTTCAACACCAAGCGAATGTCATCATTTTCGGCAACCAATTTTTTCACATCAGGGTGCGAACGGCGGCAAAAACCACACTGATAATCAAAAAATTCAACAACCGTAATGGCGCCGTCTGGGTTGCCTAAAACAGCAGAATAATCATCATTAGCTAGTTGGTCCCAGTTTTCTGCAACGGCTTTTTCCATTTCAGCCATGCGTTCACTTTCTTGTTGTTCCATCAAAATAGATTGAACCTCAAGCAAAATTTCAGGGTTTTTTAGCAAATAATTTTTAATGATACCCTCAATAGCAGCTGTTTCATTAGCGTCAAAGGTATTGTCTTGGGCAAGAGCAGGCGTCACCATCATCATGGTGGCTAGGGAAACAGCAGATAGAATTTTTTTCATTTATAGTCCTTAATTGCAAGTCATTGCAGTTTGAAAGGCTTAATTAATGGCCTTTTGGTTTTAGCGGCGTCTTTGGCGCCGCATTTGGTTTGCTTGCTCCACAGCCCCCTGCCGTGCAGCAATTAATATATCTTGGGTTCTAAGCCACTTAGGCGTGCCCCGGTCAAGCATGTTTTCAGCCCGTGTTGCATGTTGAATGGCATTGCCATACTGGCGATACAACAAAAACATTTCCGCACTGGCATGGCTGGCTAATGCCTCTTGATTGGTGCGGGTATAAATTGTTGCCAACAGGCGCCATGCAAACGCATTAATGGTATCTATACTGACAACCTGCTCTAATAGATCAATGGCTTCTTTGTCATATTCTGGCGTTTCTAGTGTCGATAAAGAATGCGCTAAGCTGGTCATGATCAAGGGGTCTTCAGGTTTAAGTTCATTGGCTTGACGGTAATAGGGCAAACTTTCTTGCACTTGGCCATTTTCCATCAATATTTGACCCGCAATTTCGCGGAAATAAGGGTCTTCTGGATATTCCTCGATTAAGCTATAGGCTTCATCAAGGGCCTTATTCCATTCAATGTTTTGGTTATAGGCATAAACACGGGCATAGCGCGCTGCAACCGAAGTATCAGTTTCTGGATAGTCGTTAAAGGTGATGCGCGGGTCTTGCATATAGCCCGCCATTTTAGCCTTTATTCGTTGGAATTTGGCTTCGACCTCAGGTGGGGTAGGGGTGTTGAAAAAGGGCGAGTTGCTTAAGACATTTTGCAGGCGCAGAATACGATCAGAATTAAGAGGGTGAGTTCGCACATAAGGGTTTTGGCGAATGAGCATCATCATTTCGCGACTGCGTAGGTTTTCGAAAAACTCCATCAAGCCACGACCAGAAGCACCAATAGCGGTTAAAAGGCGCGCCCCTGCTTGGTCTGCGGCGGTTTCTTGGCTGCGGCTAAAACTTAAGGCGCTGCGTTGTGCCATGGTTTGACCGCCCATCATCAAACCAATGCCAGCATCTGCCGATCCTGCGGCCATTGCGGCGGCCCCTAATAACATAGACAGTAAGGCCATGGCGGTGGGGGCCTCGGCATTTTCATCGCTTCTGGCAAAGTGACCACCTGAAATGTGGCCTGTTTCGTGGGCTAATACCCCTAGAACTTGATTGAAATTGTCAGCGGCAAGAAATAATCCTGTATGGATGAACATGCTTTGGCCCATGGTGACAAAAGCATTGGGGGTGTTATCTCCAATGATATAGATATCAACGGCTTCTGGCACCAAACCAGCGGCCTCAAACAGAGGGCGGGTGACATCACGCAAAAACTCTTCGGTTTCACTATCGCGTAAAAGTGATTGAGCAACGGCTTGGCGTGTATCCACCATTTGGGCAAAAACCCAAAAAACAGCAACCATTAATAAAAGGGATGCTTTTTGCCGCATATCATGACCTCCGCTTGCTTAAAGTTCATCATTGTTTCGATAAATCACTAGCAATTGTGCCTAGTAAATGTGCATGAATTGTGACCGCCGCCACACTTCATGCGCATTTTTCGCTTAACTTATTTCCCTAAGGCCCGCTGCCACCAGCCTTTTTTCTTTGGTTTGTCATCAGCCTGGTCAGCTTTACTACTGTCATTGGTTGATGCTGCTTCCTTAGGGGATGTGGCAGACTTTTCAACCGGTTTTTCTACAGGTGCTGATTTGGCTTCAGGGGCTGGTTGAACTGGTTTTGATTGCTCTGAAGCTTCCGTTTTTATAGCGGCTTCTGCATCAGTTTTCGCTTCTGACTTTTTAGGGCGACCACGGCGGCGTTTAGGCTTTTCTTCTGCTGTGTTGTCGGTGTTATCTGCATCAGCGTCTTGAACATTAGGCGTTTCTGCTTCATCCGCCTTTTTAGCAGGGCGACGGCCTCGGCGGCGTGGTTTTTTGTCGTCAGAACTACCTGCATCGTCTTTTGATACGGAATCTTCCTTGTTCGCTGCTTGTTCATTGGCTTGATCATCCGCTTTTTCAACATAGACACTTTGACCGTTGGGCGATGACTGATCATCAGTTTGGGGGTTGTTTTGCTCTTGCTCGCGTCTACGACGACCACCACGGCGACCGCGTCTACGGCGCTTTTGCGGTTGCTCTTCTGACTTTTCAGTATCTTCATCGTCTTTTTCAGAAGCATCATCTTCTTTAGCGTTGTCTTTGTTGGTGTCGTCAACAATTTCAACATCGCGTGGGGTAATGCTTTCTTGGGTAATGAAATCGGTTTGTGGCGGCACTTCTTTTTCAAGGGCAGTACGTTCAATTTCAAAATTAGGCATCACAACTGTGTCATCAGGCATCAGTTCAATGCGTAATCCAAAGCGTATTTCTAACTCTGTTAAGTGACGGCGTTTGTTGTTCAGCAAATAAATACAAATGCTGGTCGGTACGCGAATGGTCAAAAGCGATGAACGCGAGCGAACTCCTTCTTCTTCAATGGCGCGAATAAGGTAAATAGCTGATGATTCAACGCTGCGAACACGGCCAGTGCCTTCACAATGAGGGCAGGCTTTGGTGCTAGCCTCAACCAAGTTTGGACGAAGACGTTGGCGCGAAAGTTCCATCAAGCCCAATTGGCTGATGCGGCCTACCTGAACACGGGCGCGATCGTTTTTCAAGGCATCGGCCATTTTACGCTCAATTTGGCGAATGTTAGAGCGATCTTCCATATCGATAAAGTCGATCACAACCAAACCAGCCATATCGCGTAGCTTTAATTGGCGGCCAATTTCTTCCGCGGCTTCTAGATTTGTGGCAAGCGCGGTTTCTTCGATATTATGTTCACGCGTTGCCTTGCCAGAGTTAACGTCAATGGCAATCAAAGCCTCGGTCGGATTAATCACTAAATAACCGCCAGATTTCAATGTCACCACAGGGTTGAACATTGATTCCATTTGGTTTTCAACCTGATAACGGTGGAATAAAGGAATACGGTCTTTATAATGCTTTACCTTACGAGTGTGGGAAGGCATCAACAATTTCATAAAGTCACGGGCAATGTTAAAGCCGCGCTCACCTTCAACTAATAGTTCGTCAATATTGCGATCATAAAGGTCGCGAATGCTACGCTTAATAAGATTGCCTTCTTCATAAATAAGGGCAGGAGCGATCGATTTAAGGGTATATTCACGAATGCTGTTCCAAATGCGCAGCAAATAATCAAAGTCACGTTTAATTTCTGCTTTGGATCGTTTGATACCAGCGGTGCGGATAATGCAGCCCATACCATTAGGTACCTTTAAGGCTGACATAATGCTTTTTAAGTGGCGACGATCACGCATGTTTGAAATTTTACGGCTAATGCCACCGCTATGTGTGGTGTTAGGCATTAGGACACTGTATCGACCTGCAATAGACATGTAGGTGGTTAAAGCAGCGCCCTTGTTGCCACGCTCTTCTTTCACCACTTGGATCAACATGATTTGGTTGCGTTTAATAACGTCTTGAATTTTATATTGGCGCTTCATATTACGCAGGCGACGCATACGAGCCGTGTTAATCAAGGTTTCACGGTCCATTGGTTCGCGCTGATGACGGTTGTTGTTGCGATTATTTTGGCGATAGCCACGGCGACCACGGCGAGGGCTGTTATGGCGACGACCAGACTTTCTATTGTCAGAGCTGCTATCGTCAGAATCTATTTCGTCTTCGTCTTCGTCTTCATCTTCGTCTTCATCATCGTCTTGGTCATCAGTATTATCAGAATTAGCGTCATCGCTTTCGTCGCTGTCAGCTTCTAGATTATCAGTCGCTTCTGATTTGTCGCCATCATCCCCACCATCATCTTCTTCATCATCGTCGTTATCCATGTCTTCTTCACCAACGATGGTGACCGAGGCATCGTTTTCAACAATGTCTTCAGCTAGGGGAGAGGCTTTTTCTTCCAGATCGTCCGCATCATCTTCTTCAAGCTCTAGATCTGTGGCTTCGTCGTTTTCAGCCATTTGGCGCTCATAACGCTCGATATAGGCTTGTTCATCTTCATCAAGGGCTTGACGATCTTCATCAGAAATTTGGAAATAATCAGGGTGAATTTCACTGAAAGGCAAGAAGCCGTGACGATTACCACCGAAATCTACAAACGCCGCCTGCAAAGAAGGCTCTACGCGGGTTACTTTGGCAAGATAAATATTGCCTTTTAATTGTAGTTTCGCTGTGGATTCGTAATCAAACTCCTCTACCCGATTCCCCTTAACAATGGTAACGCGCGTCTCTTCTCTGTGACGGGCGTCAATAAGCATTTTAGTTGACATTGTTGTTTTCTCCAATGCGAGAGCTGCGTCTCTCTAGATTCAGGGAAGGCAACATGTGTCGCTTCCGTGAATAGGGCGCAAAGGTATCGCATTATTTGTTGTATATTGATATTTTGGAAAAGGGGCTTTGCTTCGGACAACAGCATGCTGTCACGAGACAAAACCTCATGTTTTTTGGTTAGATTATTATGAGTCATGGCTAAATATGCCATAAACACTAATTCTCCATTGTGCTGCTTGCTAAACTTGGTCTTAAGCTAAGGCATTGTATTTATTGCCTTTTAAGATATTTGGCTGCCACGTTTTTCAAGCGGGGAGGGGCGAAAAAATACTCGTTCGACCATCCCAAAATTCCTATTACTTTTCAATGTAGTCATGTCTTGTGGATAAAACAATATATTTTATTCATCGATGATGATTATTTTATCTCTATTTAACGCGCTATAGGCTTGCAGAGCAGGGATTCTCCGTGTTAGTCTATTGGCAGATAATGTCCCCGTTGGTTTAAATTAAATGTGAAAAGAAAAATGACAAGAAACCCTTTTAAGCATTGCCTCATCGTTGCATTGACTTTTTTGGTGTTCCACATTTCTGGCCTTGAGGCCAAAGAACCCACTGTTTCTGACATTCGAATAGGTGCCACCCGCGGCATCACCAAGTTTGTGATCGATCTTGATACCAAGGTTGATTACAATCATATTCTTTTGGCTGACCCTTATCGCATTGTGATAGATTTGCCCAATGTCAATTGGGGTATGGATACCAACACAGGCCGTGGCAAGGGGCGTGGTCTTATCACGGGCTTCCGTTATGGCCAGTTTCAGCGCAATGTTTCACGTATCGTTATCGATTTAAAAGAAGCAGCGCATGTGCGTAAAATCTACAGCTTGCCACCTAGTGGGGCCTATGGTTATCGCATTGTTTTGGATATGGAAAAAACCACCCGTGCTAATTTTTTGGCTGAAATGAAGGGCAATGTGATCACAACCCCTGAACCCGTGCAGGCAAGGACAGAGATTGTACCGCAACGCAAACGCGGCGATAAACGGGTTATTGTTATTGATGCAGGCCATGGCGGTGTTGATCCTGGCGCGCCCAGTGTGGTCGGTGTGCCTGAAAAGCGTATCACTCTTGATATGGCTAAGGCCATTCGTGACGAACTGCAGCGCACAGGGCGCTACCGTGTTATTTTAACCCGCGACCGTGATATTTACATTACCCACCGTAATCGTTTTCAGGTGGCACGCCGTGCTGCCGCTGATTTGTTTATTTCGGTTCATGGTGACAGCTTGAATGACAGCCGTGTTCGTGGGGCTACGGTTTATTCCTTGTCTGAGAGGGCCTCTGACCAAGAAGCTGCTGCTTTGGCGCGGCGCGAGAACAAGTCAGATTTGTTATCAGGGGTTAATTTAACCAATGAACCTGAGGATGTGACTAAAATTCTCATTGATTTAGCCCAACGTGAAACCATGAATTATTCAGCGCGTTTTGCAAATTATTTGGTGCCAGAATTAAAGAAAAATGTTCGGGTGCGCAAAAACCCTCATCGCTTTGCCAGTTTGTTGGTGCTTAAGGCTCCTGATGTGCCCAGCATTCTTTTGGAAATGGGCTATTTGACCAATCGCGATGACGCTAGAATGCTCACCAGTGGTGATGGCCGCAAACGCATTGCTCGCTCCGTTAGATCGGCGATTGATAATTATTTCTCTGCCCTTAGCCAAGAAGGCTATTGATGACGCCATAACAGGGTCACAATTTGTTTCTATTAATTGTAACTATATAAAGTGTATCCTTTATGGTAATAGGGGAAGACGATGCATAAATATGGACGGAACAGCTTAAAGAATGACTGATCAAGAAAAGACATCTGATCTTGACCCAAGTAACTCGCCAGATGAGGAGGGCGGGGCTGTTGTTGTGCCTAAAAAGAAAAAGTCGTTGCTAAGGCGTCTCGTGAAATGGGGGGTATTCTTCTCTTTCCTTGGCGTTATAGCGGTTGCAGGTGCCATCATATGGGCCCTGTTAAAATATGGTCCAGACCTGCCAGATCATGAACAACTAGCCGATTACCAACCAAAGGTGATTACCCGCGTGCATGCGGGCGATGGTAGTTTGCTGCAAGAATATTCCCGCGAGCCGCGCTTGTTTGTGCCCATTGAAGCGGTGCCGCAGAATTTAATTAATGCGTTTTTGGCGGCTGAAGATAAAAATTTCTATAATCACTTTGGCCTTGATATTATGGGTATTGTGCGCTCGGTTGTGGTTAATGTTCAAAACTTAGCAACTGGCAGTCGTCGTTTGGTTGGTGCCTCAACCATTACCCAGCAAATGGCGCGTAACTTCCTGCTTACCCTTGATCAGCGCATGGAACGTAAAATTAAAGAAATGATCTTGTCGCTGCGCATTGAAAAGGCCTTCACCAAAGATGAGATTTTAGAGCTTTACCTGAATGAAATTAATATGGGTAACCGTTCATATGGTATTGCCGCTGCCGCACTTAATTATTTCAACCGATCACTGGATGAATTATCCTTGGCAGAAATGGCTTATCTGGCCGCCTTACCTAAAGCCCCCCATAATTATCACCCTGTACGCCGTAAGGCGCGCGCCATGGCGCGCCGCAATTGGGTGTTGGAGCGGATGAATATTTTGGGCTTTATCACCGATGAACAAAAGCTTGAGGCGCAAGCAGAAGACCTTGTCATGCGTAAACGTAATCGCAGCAGTGAATTTAAAGCAGATTATTTTGTTGAAGAAGTGCGCCGTGAATTGATGGACTTATATGGCAGCGATAAATTATATGAAGGTGGGTTATCGGTTCGCACCACCCTTGAGCCACGTTTACAAAAGGCCGCAGAAAAAGCCATGCAAGATGGCCTTATCGCCTATGACCGCCGCCATGGTTATCGTGGGCCCTTGCAAAATATCAGTATTAGTGAAAATTGGTGGGAAGAGCTAGAAGCGGATCAAACCGCGCTGGGTGTTGAAAACTGGCAGAAGGCGGTCGTTCTTGAGTTGCAAGATGAGGGAGCCATCATTGGCTTTGAAGATCGCTCGTATGGCTGGATCCCGTTTGAAGAAATGAAGTGGGCGCGTCGTTGGATACCAGGGCAACGCTATGGCTTGGCAGTTAAAACTGTGGCTGAGGTTTTGCGTCTTGGTGATATGATTGTGGTTGAGGCCATGAATGATGGCGCTGAGCCTTATCCTATTTTTGGATTTTTTGATGCTGCTGGCAATGAGATTACCTCTGCCTCACATTATGCCTTAAAACAAATTCCAGATATTGGCGGTGCCTTAGTGGCCCTAGACCCCCATACAGGCCGTGTCTTAGCGATGGTGGGTGGTTTTTCCTATGATATTAGCCAATTTAACCGTGCCACACAGGCTGAACGCCAACCGGGTTCGGCTTTTAAGCCTTTTGTCTATGCCGCGGCCTTGGAAGAAGGATTTACACCATCAAGCCTAGTTCTAGATGCGGCTTTTGTGATGGATCAGGGCTATGGCCTTGGTAAATGGAAGCCGCGCAATTCATCAAACCAATTTTACGGCCCGTCAACACTGCGTCTGGGTATTGAAAAATCACGTAACTTGATGACTGTGCGTTTGGCCCAAAATATTGGCATGGAAAAGGTGATCGAAATTGCTGATCGCTTTGGTATTGGCAAGAATATTCAACCGCATTTGTCCATGTCTTTGGGCGCGGGAGAGATTAGCCTGCTTAAATTAACCGCGGCTTATGGCATGTTGGTTAATGGTGGTAAGGAAGTGACACCAACTCTAATTGACCGCATTCAAGACCGCCGTGGCCGCACAATTTTGCGCCATGATGACCGCCCCTGTGTGGGATGTGATGTGACGCGTTTAAGCAGTTTTGTTGACGAACCCGTTGTGCCTGATGATCGCGAACAGGTGATTGACCCTGCCATTGCCTATCAAAGTGTTTCTATGTTGGAAGGAGTTGTGCAACGTGGTACAGGTCGCCGCATTCGCTCATTGGGTATTCCTTTGGCAGGTAAAACAGGTACCACCAATAATTGGGTCGATGGTTGGTTCGTTGGTTTCTCACCTGATTTGGCTGTTGGTGTGTTTGTTGGTTTTGATCGTCCACGTACCATGGGTAATGCAGAAGAGGGTTCAGCAGTGGCAGTGCCCATTTTCCGTGACTTTATGGGCAGTGTTTTAAGCCGCAATGAAGCCATTCCTTTCCGTGTGCCACCTGGCATTCGTTTGGTGCGTGTTAATGCCAAAACAGGCCTTCCTGCGGGGCCATTTGATAAAGATGTTATCCTCGAGGCCTTTATTCCGGGAACAGAACCCACCGGCAAGCGACAAGTACTTGACGGCAGCAACGCTTTGGGGCAAACCAAAACCCGCAAAGGTATTTATTAAACCTTTTTCTGAAATTTCTTAATCTATGTGTTTGAAGGACGTTTTTATGCGTGCTGAAATTGAAAGCCTTGTGGGCGAATTAAAGCAGTCGATTGAATTGCTAAGGGGGTATCTTTGACTGGGAAACAGCCAAAGAACGACTTGAAGAATTAAACGCTTTATCCGAAGACCCTGATCTGTGGAATGACCCCGCTAAGGCGCAAAAACTGATGCGTGAGCGCAATTATTTGGATAGCGCCATTGCTGGGTGCCTAAGCCTTGAAACCGATCTTGCTGATAATCTTGAATTGCTGGAAATGGGCGAGATGGAAGATGATCAGGAACTTGTTGGGGATGCTGAAAAGGCCTTAATGGGCCTTCAAACCAAAGCCAAGGAAATGGAATTGCAAAGCCTATTATCGGGCGAGGCTGATGGTAATGATTGCTATTTAGAGATTCACGCTGGCGCTGGTGGAACAGAATCAAATGATTGGGCCAGCATGTTATTGCGCATGTACAGCCGTTGGGCTGAAAAGCGTGGCTTTAAAGTTGTAACCCAACAATTGATGGCAGGTGATGAAGCGGGCGTAAAGTCTGCGACCATTGAAATTAAAGGTGAAAATGCCTTTGGTTGGGCAAAAACAGAAAGTGGTGTTCACCGCTTGGTGCGGATATCACCGTTCGATTCAAATGCCCGCCGCCACACCAGTTTTGCCAGTGTGTGGGTTTATCCAGTTATTGATGATAATATCGAGGTGGATGTTGAAGAAAAAGACCTCAGGGTTGATACGTATCGTGCATCTGGGGCAGGGGGGCAACACGTTAACACCACGGATAGTGCGGTTCGTATTACTCACATTCCAACCAACATTGTGGTGCAGTGTCAGGCAGAGCGGTCACAGCATAAAAACAGAGCCGCTGCGATGAAGATGCTTAAAGCACGACTTTATGAGCGGGAACTGCAAATCCGTGAAGAAAAGGCCAATGCCATCAATGCTAACAAAACTGACATTGGCTGGGGTAATCAAATCAGGTCCTACGTTTTGCAGCCTTATCAAATGGTCAAGGATTTGCGAACAGGCATAGAAAGCAGCCAACCTGATAAGGTGTTAGATGGCGACTTGGATGACTTTATGTCGGCAGCGCTTTCCGCCCGTGTAACAGGTGAGACCAACGGTGTCGCTGATGATTTGGATTAAACCAAGCTAGCTAGAGATAAACGAGATAAAGAAAAAGAGGCCTTTGAACCTCTTTTTTTGCTTATCGTCTATTGTTTAGAGCAAGGATTATGAGTTGCTGCTAAAGGGTGAGGAAAAGCTGCTGCCAAAGGTAGAACTAGAAGAAGAGCTGGTGGTTTGGTCATCAGAATAGCTGCCGTTTTCATTGCTTGAGCTAGCAGCATAGGCACTGGATGATCCTGTGTCATAAGAACTATCAGAATAGTTAGATGAACTGTTTTCAGTGGATTCAGTCTCAGTTTCTGTTTCAGTAGGTGACGATGCGGCTTGGGCCGCTTGGGCGGCTTGGCTGTCTTGGTGAATAAAAGACCCTTCTACATGGGCACCAGAATCAATGCCCAATGATTTATAAATCACATCACCACTTACCATGGCGGTTTTTTCAAGCTGAACAGAGTTTGCCTTCAATGACCCAATGATCTTACCTTTAATGACAATGTCCTCAGCGGTGATAGTGCCTTTGACCGATCCTTGATGACCAAGGGTTAGGCTTGAACACTGAATGTCGCCATCAATGCGACCATCCATTTGAATCTCACCAGTGGTATAGATATCACCAGTGATCACAACATCAGAAGCGATGATAGACGGAACGTCTGTGGCGTTTGATTTGTTACTATTCGAACTTGGCATATCACTTCCCTCAGTGGGCGGTTGTGTGTTTTTCTGTGCTTTTGAGAACATTTTCTGCGACCTGAATAAAAGGCAACGGATTGCGCGGTTTGTTTTTAAACCAAACCTCATAATGTAAATGGGGACTGGTACAACGACCAGAACAGCCAATTTCACCAATGTTTTGGCCTGCAGTCACGGTTTGACCCTTTTTCACAAGCAGCTTTCTCATGTGGCCATAACGGGTTCTAAAGCCATTACCGTGGTCAATTTCGATCATATTACCATAGGCTGCTTTCCAGCCTGATTTAACAACGGTTCCTGATGTGGCAGCACGAACCTTCACCCCCGGCCAAGATGCCATGTCTAGGCCCCAGTGGTAAGATGGGTTTTTCTTGAAAGGGTCAATGCGACGGCCAAACTTGCTTGAAATATAATATTCAGCCGGCGGTGTCACAGTTGGAATGCTCATCATCGCATCTTCAGCTTTATGGACAGTAACCAAAATATCATTCAAGGCTAACAAGTCAGCGTCAGACTTTAACTGCTGGCTGGTGTCTTTGATATCTATGTCAAAAGGTGCGGCAAGCGGCAGGTAAGGTCCGCCTTGCGCCGCAGCTAAATGGCCAGGGCCAGTCCATTGCTCAGCAAGTTCTTGGCTTGTTACACCTGTGCTTTCCAGCATCGCGTTAATTTGGTCCATGCGGTTTAAGGCGATTGATTTCAAATTTGCAGCAATATGTTTTTGGCGTTCTTCTGCAATAACCAATTTACGGTCTAAATTTTTAAAGATTGATTGCGCATGCGCGGCTTCATCGGTGTCTTCATTAACAGGAGTGTTTGTAGGACTAATTCCGTTGCCTTCTTCATTTTCGTCACTGCTGGCCTTTTCATTGTCACCAGATTGATCACTAGTCTGATCAGCTTTTTTTTCTGCTGGTGCGACATCTACAGGCTGGCTTTTTGAAGAATCAGATGCATTTACAGGTGCCTGCGCATTTTTAGCCTCAGAGGATGCGGTTGATGATTCGCTGTTTTTGTTAACCGTAGAGGGCAAATTAACCTCTTGCAGAGGGCCTTTGGCAGTATCAGTTGATGGTTTTGGATTGTTAATCAAATCACTAAATACTGGATCACTTTCGATCAAAGCTTCGATGTAAGCTTGGCGCGATTCAATTTGGGTTGTGCGCTGGTCAAAGTGATTTTGCAAATTATCCATTTCGGCAATAACTTGCTGTTTTTGGTTAAGTAAATTGGATATATTTGTTTCTTTATCAGCTACTTCTGATGCTTTTCTAAAGTATCCAAAGCTAACGAAAACTGACCAGATTAAGGCAACAATCAGGGCGCTGGTGAGAATTTTTTGAACCGTTGGAGACAGCACAATAAAGTGCACATTACCATTGCTGCGCAGGTAAAGCTGTCTTTCCGGAAACCAAATTTCAAGGCGTTCAAGGAACGCCGCCCATTGTTTTTTCAACATTTGTCACACACACATCGTTTGACCAATTTTAACGTAAAAAATAAAATTCACGCAAGATCATATTAATACCTTATGGATTGTGGCATTAACAAGGAAAATTCGTCGCACCCTGCAATTATCACACATTTGTCATGATGGTTCTGTCACTATTGGGCAACGACATTGTTTTCAATGAATGTATACGGGGCTTATTGCGAGGTGATTAGTCGGCCAATGGTTCGTAATAATCGGGAAATAATTGCGCTCTTGAGCGGGCATCATCATTAAAGGGACGCTTTAAAACGCCAGCAAAATAGGTTTTGACCATGGTATGAAAGGTTTCAATAGCAGGTAGCTGTTGTTCTTCAGCCAGATAGTGAAACCATTTACTGCCCTTGTAAACGTGGGAAACTTCTTCCTTATAGATCACTCGCAAGATATCAGC
>CAKZLM010000115.1 GCA_937126915.1 uncultured Alphaproteobacteria bacterium | reverse complement strand
GGCGAGCATTGGCCAATTTGATGTCATATACAGCCACGGCGTTTTAGAGCATGTACGTCACCCCCAGCAATTTTTCGCCAAGACACAAGAATTACTCAAAGATAGCGGCCTTCTTTTCACATCGGTCGCCAATGACTTTAACCCTTTTCAAGAGATTTTACGAACCTCAAAAGGGCATGAACCATGGTGGTTGGTGCCCCCTGAGCATTTAAATTATTTCAATGTTGAAAGCATTAAGCGGGTTTATCAAACAAACCAATTTGATGTGCTATCTTGCACCACCAGCTTTCCGATTGATATATTCTTGCTTATGGGTGACAATTATATTGGAAATAATGAACTAGGTGCCGCCAGCCATGGACGGCGCAAAAACTTTGAAGCCGCTCTTGAAAACGCGGGCCGAAAAGACCTTAAAGACAGCCTATATCAAGCCTTTGCCGATTTGGGACTAGGCCGTCAGGTTGATATATTAGGAAGGAAGGCGTGATGAAGAAAGTTGTCATCACTGGGGCCAGCACATATGGCGTTAAAAACATGGGTGATGATGCCATGCTCGCCACGCTTACCCAAAGCATTCAGCGTGATTACCCTGATTGTGAGATTATTTTCATCGCTCGCCATCCTAACCTTGATTATGACAAGGCCTTTGGTTTTACCTCCATCAAAAATCTTGACCATGACAGCCGCGAGGCCAGCCTTGGCCGTTTTTTCATGGGGCTGAACAAAGGTGATGACACCGCCAACCTTAAGCGTATCAAACAAGAAATTGAAGAGGCTGACCTGCTTGTTCTGGGCGGGAACAGTTTTATGGAAGTTTCCAACAACGAATTTTTACGCGGTGTCTCGTCCTATTCTGCCACCCTTGGTCTGTTAGCAAAGTTCTTAGGCACCCCGTTTGCCCTTTATGGCCTAAACGTGGTTGATCCCATTGAAAATGAAACCACCTTAGCCCACGCTAAGTTTTTATGTGAAAATGCCACTGTTGTAACCGTTAGAGAGCAAAGCGCCTATAACAACCTAGAGGCCACCGGCGTTGATATGAACAACGTAATGATCTTAGGAGATCCCGCCTTTGGTATTTGGCCAGAATATGATGCTGACTATGCCCGATCAGTGTTGGCACGCGAAAACATAACCCTGCCCAATGGACCTATCATTGGTGCCAATTATCGCCATGAATATTGGGTGCGCAGTGATGAGGAGTTTTTTGCTGAGGCTGAAAAAATGGCCAACATCCTTGATAATATGATTGAGGATTTAGGACACCCTGTTCTGCTTATTCCAAACTGCACCTATACCAATGCCAACAAATGGCAAGATGATCGTGTTGTACACGACGAGGTGATCAAACGCATGAAACATACCAACATGATTAAGCAGATTAAGCAGGATCTTAGTCTGTTTGAGACCTATTCCCTATTCCAGCTTGTGGATATGCATTTATCCAACCGCCGCCATTCATCCATTTTTGCGGCCTTGAATAATGTACCGTTTTTATCTTTTGGTAGCATCTTTAAAGGACATATGTCGCCATTCCTTCACGATTTGGGGCTTGAAGATCAAATGGCTTATATGAGTGAAGATACTGATCTCATTAGAAAAAAAGTGCTAAACACTTGGAATAACAGAGACAGCATCAAAGATACTCTATCCAAGAATATTGCATACCTGCAACAATCTGCCAGAAGCTATTTGAAGCATTTGGTGAATAGTTTAGTCGACATTTGAAAAGAAGGTTTCTATGAGCAACTCTAACCATTGTCCGTGCTGTGGGGAAAAACCTAATCAAACCATTTCACTCGTATCAGGTGATTGTTACATTTGCGACCAATGTTGTCATATGTGGCGCACAGAAAATATTATTTATGACTATGATAATAACCCAATGTTTTCCGAAACGTCTGATGCCCGTATGCAGCCCGCTTATGACTTATTATCATTATTTCACACTCAAAACATGAGAGCGCTTGAAGTGGGTGTCTCTGATGGAAATTACGCACAATTACTGCGCCAAAATGTTCCTTTTAAATCATATGAAGGGGTAGAAATTTCGCCCCGCTACAAAGAGGCAGAAACAAAAGTTGATGTCGTCCACAATATGACAATTCAGGAACTAGCTAATAGAGGCACTCACCAATTTGACCTAATGATTTGCAATCACACCCTAGAACACATTTGGGATATTGGAGACTTTATCAAGGCCTTTGACTGTTTATTATCTAAAGGGGGAATGATCTATTTAGAAGTACCCAACAGAAGCGGTCATCCACGCTTTTATTATGATGAAAACACATCCCATTTGCATTTTTTCAGCGTGACCTCAATCGGTCGTTTTTTAGAAAGATTAGGTTATGTAATCATTGACCTAAGAACATCTATTTTTCATAACCAGCGATGTCCTCTTGGCATGCAGTTACTTGCTATGCGAGCACGTGATTTAGTTGAAAAGCAGCCTAATTATAAACTCCCACCACTAAAAATTGAGGGCCCCGTTGTTGTTTGGGGTGTAGGTAGCCAATTAGCCGTTGATGACTTACATTATCAAATGAACATTGATGATATCTTATGTTATGTTGATAAAGATCCCAAAAAGCAGGGCAAAAATTGTTATGGCGTTGATGTCTTCGCCCCTGAACATATGGCTAATTTTGATAGCTTTACACTATATATCAATTCCCTTTTGTATGAACATGAAATAAGACCAGAAGCACGTTCCATTGCTGGTGACAAGATAAAAGCCATTGTCACCATGAAAGAAGCCTATGATTTAAAAGACTAATTTTCACGTACAACAGAAGTTCGGCATCATAATTGCAATTCCAGTTGAAAGCTTTTTAATAAGGGTCATCAAACCATGTGCGGTATATTTTTCGCCCATAGTAATAATCAAAACACCTTAGCTGCAATCAAGGATAACCTTACTGCGGTTGAGTACACCTTGCGTTTTCGTGGACCTGATGCAACAAATGTCTTCGAGATGGATCATACGATTGCCATGCACACCATCTTAAGCATCACAGGCGATGGCAAGCAACCCTTTGCGCTGCCTGATGGTTATGGCCTTTATAATGGTGAAATTTATAATGATTGGCAGAATTATTCGCCTTCTTACAGCGACAGCGACTATTTACAGCGCCGCTTAAAAGAAGACGGCATGGATTGCTTGCACGGTCTTGATGGTGAATTTGCTATCATTCTATACAATCAAGCCCGCAACACGGTTACTTTTGTCACCGACTATTTCACCACCAAGCCACTTTATTATGCCATTCATGATGGTGCCCTTGTAGCAGGCAGCTATGATGTTACCTGCACAGCTGCCTTACCATCAGCTAAACCTCTTCAGTTAAATGCAAACACCATATTGACGATCAGTTTGGTTGATTACAGCATTATATCAGAAGAAACACTGCATCATTTTGATTTTGAAAATGCAAACACCGACCATTATGATGATTTTACAAAAGCCTTTCAAAAAGCCATTCAAAAGCGTAGCAAAACCGCACAACACCCTATTTTCGTACCCTTAAGCAGTGGTCATGACAGTGGCTTAATTGCGGCTGAATTGATGCACCAAGGTGTTAAATTTGCCAGCTATGCCATGCCATATGGCGAAAAAGCCGAAATTTTAGCCGCTCGTAAAGCCCTCATGGCAGAACAAGGACTAGATTTTGTCGAATTAGACCCAAGCCCTGCTGAGTGGGATGCCTTTGAAGCAGAAGTAAAACAAGACGCGCCTTATTATGCCATTGAATATGCTGGCACACCCGATGTGAAATATCCAGATCCTGATGTTCGCACTATTGGTGGCTTTTTAGGCTCTGCCTATATCTCAAAGCTGGCTAAATCCAACGGGCAGTTGATTTTAATGTCTGGTCAGGGTGCTGATGAAATTATTTCTGATTATTATAACGAATTTTCTAATTCACGCCGTTCGTGCCTTAAAGGTGATTGGACTAAAGCCAACAAACCATGGGTCAATTTTAATGCTGGCTGGAACCAAGTGTTATTAGGAGGCAATGAACGCATGAATGGGCATTTTGGGGTTGAATCACGCTATCCCTTCCTTGACCGTGATCTTATTCAAGCCTTTTTGAACCTAACACCTGAACTTAAAGGAAAACGTTACAAAGCGCCTATTACACAAATGCTTGATCAATTAAATTATCCATACCATGATTATAAAATTGGCTTCTATGGTTTTGATCAAAACGCCAGAAAAGCCAGCGCATAAATAAAGACAAAAGGACTTCAGACAATGAGATATTTTTTGGATACTGCTTCAATTGAAGATATTGAATATTGGCAACAATTTGGCTTGGTTCATGGGGTAACCACCAACCCTGCCATTCTGTCCAAAGAAACCGGTAAAGCCCTAGACCATGTTCGTACAGTGGCCAATATGGTTAATGGGCCTGTCTCTGCACAAGTAACCTATCGCACCAGCAATGAAATGATCGAGCAAGGCCATCGTCTCGCTAAAATCGCCGATAATATCGTGGTGAAAATCCCATCAACCTTGGAGGGCTATAAAGCGGCTAAGGAACTTAAAGAAATGGGTATTCCCTTAAATATCACTCTTAATTTTGACCCCACTCAAACCATTCCATTTTTAATGCTTAATGCTGATTATGTGAGCCTAATTTTGGGGCGTTTGCGGGATTTTTACTTGGATGGATCAGGCAACACCAGCGCCCTAGAAAAACTACGTAATGTGATGGGCAGCAAAACCCAAATTTTACTGGCCAGCATTCGCAACAGCCACGAACTGATGGAATCGGCCTCAAGCGGTGCGGATGCTGTAACTGTTCCCCCAACCACTTGGAAAAATGTTTATACCAACCCATTGGTATTACAGGGTGAAAATGACTTTTTATCAGCTTGGAACACCTTGTCTGATGACCAACGAAAAGAATACGAAGGTTAGGACCCCATATGCGTTTAGAAAATAAAGTTTGTATTGTTACCGGATCAAGCAGCGGCATTGGCAAAGCAATTGCTGAAAGCTATGCCCGCGAAGGTGCCACTGTAGTTGTCACCTATAATAATAATAAAGATGGTGCCGTTGAAACCGCTAAAAACTGCAACACTGATTTGGTTTATCACTTAGATGTTCGTGACAGCCAACAAATTGTCGATGTGTTTGCTGATGTTGCCCAAAAAACCGGCGGCGTGGATGTGTTAGTCAACAATGCTGGCGTTAACAAAACCAACGACTTTGACAAATTAAGTGAAGAAGATTGGGACTTTGTTTTAGACGTAAACCTTAAAGGTGTGTTTTTATGCTGTCAAAAAATATTGCCGCATATGAATGAGGGTGGTTCTATCATTAATATCGGTTCACTTTCGGGTGAATATGGCGGGCCACGCACCCCATCTTATGCCGCGGCAAAGGCTGGTGTTATGTCTTTAACCCATTGTTTAGCACGTTTTGTGGGAGATCGTAAAATTCGCGTAAACTGCCTATCACCTGGTGTTATTGGCAATGAATTCACAGCTAAATCTATGGCTCCAGATGTGCGCAAATTGGTTGATAACTTGTTGCTTTTAAAACATTTAGGCACGGTTGAAGACATGACGGGTGCCGCTGTTTTCTTAGCCTCGGATGAATCGAGCTATATGACCGCACAAACCATGAGCATTAATGGCGGCGCGTGGGTATAGGGCAGCACAAAAATGGCTGATCACAAAAAAACATTATTGGTTGTTGGTGCTGGAATTGAAGCCCTGCCCGGCATCAAAATAGCCCAATCCATGGGTCTTTTTGTGGTCGCTACAGATGGTGCTGTTGATGCAGCTGGGGCTAATGTAGCTGATGATTTCATTCTATCCAGCACTTATGACCTCAAGGGCACTGCTGAAAAGGCCTGTGATTATCATACTAATGTTCGCCCTATTGATGGTGTTATTGCGGTTGCGTCTGACATACCCCATACAGTGGCAGCCGTTGCCAATAAGCTTGGACTGGCTGGAAATAGCCTTGAGACAGCCCTTACATCTATCGACAAAGTGCATATGAAGCAGGCGTTTCAAAAAGACAAGGTCGCCATTCCGCAATATTACGAGTTAACCACCCTGCCCCAATTGGAAGAGGTTTTATCTGCAAAGCCAACAACAGCCCATATCCTTAAACCTGCTGATAGCCGTGGTGCGCGTGGTGTTATTCGTCTTTTACCTGATGTCGATATCAACTGGGCCTTTGATGAAGCGCTTTCCCACTCACCAACCAAGCGTTTGATTTTAGAAGAGTTTATCGAAGGTCCACAAATAAGTACCGAAAGCTTGGTCATTGACGGCATCTGCCATACGTTTGGTTTTTCAGACCGTAATTATCAACGCATTAAAGAATACGCCCCCTTTATGATCGAAGATGGCGGTGAACTGCCCGCCAACATTTCTCCTATTTTAAGGCAAGACATCTGTGACCTAGTACAACAAGCTGCAACCAGCTTAGGCGCCAGAACAGGCGTCGTTAAGGGTGACATTGTCATACATCAAGGTAAGCCGATGATCATAGAAATGGCAACACGATTAAGCGGTGGTCATTTTTGTACCATGGAAATTCCTTATTCAACCGGCATTCCCTTCGTTGAAAATGCCATCAAATTAGCCTTAAGCGAAAAACTGACAACCGATGACCTGACCCCTTACGAGAATGAAAAGCACCTTTGCCAGCGCTATTTATTTACCAAACCGGGAATTATCAAAACCATTTCAGGCCATGAAAGTTGGCAAGAGAACCCAAGCCTAATCCACCATGAATTGCGTGTTAAGGAAGGTGATATCATTAAGGCAACCACCGATCACACTTGCCGTGTAGGCATGGTCATCGCCAAAGGCCAGAGCCATGAAGACGCCATCAAAAATGCAGAAAAAGCCATTGCCAATATTCACTTTACCTACGTGAACACTGATTAATTAAAAACGGGTACCATGATGATAAATGCCACTGCCATCATTCAAGCGCGCCTTAGCTCCACTCGCTTTCCGGGCAAGATTTTGCGCGACATTGCGGGTAAGCCTCTTATTTGGCACATCATTCATCGTCTCAAAAAAACTAAGCATATTAAAACCATTGTGGTAGCCACCTCGGATCAACCGTCTGATGATGCCTTGGTTGATTATTGCCAACGTCACAAACTCAAATTTGTGCGTGGCCCACTGGATAATGTTTTGATGCGCTTTCGCATCGCCCATGAGGCCTTCCCCAGTGATTATATTGTCAGAATAACAGGTGATAGTCCCCTCATTGACCCGTGGCTTTTGGATTATGGGTTAGAACAATTATCACTGTGTGAGGCCGATATCATCACTGGTGATCGCCATGATTATTTGCATGAGGGGTCCGATATAATGAAATCCGCTTTTTTAGAGCGGTTGTTGCGTGAAAAATCTGATGATCCGGCAGCAAAAGAACATGTTAGCGGTTATTTAACCCTTCATCCAGATTACGGCAATGTGGCAAAAATGACGTTGCCTAAAAGCCATATATTTGCGGGCGCCCGCATATCCATCGACACACCAGAAGACAAAACCTTTATCGAAGCCCTTTATGCCGAAACTGGTGCCCCTGTAGGGGATTTAGAGATTGAAGATGCCGTAAGCATTTTAAAAGCCAAGCCAGAGCTGGTTAAGATTAATAATTTTGTGCGACAAAAACGGGCCGATGAAAAAACCATTAAAATACTGATGTGCCCTGAAATACGACATGGTATGGGGCTTGGTCATGAAAAACGCTTAAAACCATTAGCAAACTACCTTAAAACCCATCATTCAGTGGGCATTACCTATGCCGTACCTAAAGAAAAACTCGATGCTTATCAAGCTGATGGGTTCAGCACAATCTTCCTTGAAAACCCTGCTCATAAGGGCCCTGAATTATGCTCCATTTTACAATCGAGAGAGTTTGATGCCGCAATCCTTGATATTCGCGACGATACAAGTTTCGCTGACCTTAAAACCATTAAGGCCGACTTACCTAACTTACCACTTATTTTAATTGACGATGGCTCTGAACGCAAAAAAGCGGCTGATCTTGCCTTTTATCCGTTGGTAGCTGACCTAGAGACCACAGATATTAAGGGCGATACCTATCACGGTCTTGATTTTGCCCTCATTCCGCCTTTAAAAGAAATAGCTCAACCGACTGCAAACACCCTAAAGATTTTGATAACAATGGGTGGCAGCGACCCAAAAAACGTTACTCTTCCACTGGCAACTATATGCAATGAGCTTTCAATTCCGTTTGACGTTATCATAGGCCCTAACTTTAGTGACCAAGAGGCACTGACCAGCTCGCTTAAGGCATTACAGAACTTGGTTAATCTCCATCAAAACATACATGATATTACCGAGGTTGTAGGTGATTGTTCAGCTATTATATGTGGTTATGGCATCACGGCTTATGAGGCTATCATGATGAGGCGACCACCTTTGATGATATGTCATCATTTAGGTGACATGGCCAATGCCAAAATGTTTGAACGTCTTGATTTAGGCCTTGTTTTAGGGCAAGCAGTGTCTTTAGCCCTTAATGACATAAAGACGTCTCTTTCCAACCTTAAAAGCAATGCTGATCAACTAGGAACTTGGCAAGAAAGTGCCAAAAAGTATTCTTTAGCCAACAATATTTCCCGTATTGCAAATCTGATCATGACAACAGTTAAAAAGTGAAGCTTGTCAGAACATCAATCTGTCGATAAACTTGTCTCAGATTGGGGACCCTATGTCGCAAGTGACTTATTTATATAATGTTTTTCATCTGAACCTTGCCTTCTCTTCCATCGAAGAAGACGCTAGGAAAGATGTGGTTGAAAAATGTTATTGGCCCCTGCTTGACCTTGCCAATAATAATAACCTTCCTATTGGCCTTGAAGCCACGGGCTTTACCCTTGAAGAAATTGAGAGAATATCCCCGCAATGGATCAAAAAACTGGCTGATTTAATCAAAGCAGGAAAAGTTGAATTTATAGGAAGTGGATATAGTCAATTGATTGGGCCAACTGTGCCGCCAAAGGTTAACAGTTATAATTTAACCATTGGTGACATGATTTATCAATCAATGCTGGGCATTAAACCCACCATCGCCTTGGTCAATGAGCAAGCCTTCAGCCCCGGCATGGTGGACCATTACATACAACACGGCTATGACACCATCATTATGGACTGGGCCGAACCTGCCAGCCATCACCCCCACTGGACACCCGACATTGGCCTTGCACCACAAATCGTGCGCGGTCATGACGGTAACGAAATAAATATTCTTTGGAGCAATGCCCTTATTTTTCAACAGTTTCAACGCATTGCCCATGACCAAATCACTCCAGACGCTTATTTCCATTATCTAGAAAAACTATTGGCCCAAGGGGCGCGCGCTATTCCCCTCTATACCAGTGACGCAGAAATTTTTGACTATCGCCCGGGCCGTTTTTCAAATGAAGCGCTTTTATCCAGCCAATCGGAATGGGCCCGTATTGAAGCAATTTTTGATGTTTTAAACAATGACGACCGCTTCAAGCTTGTCTTGCCTAGCGATGCTCTAAGTGCGACAAAGAACTTACCTAAACATCATCTAAAACTGGAAAGTAACAGCAGTCCAATAACCGTTAAAAAACAACGTAAATACAATGTAAACCGATGGTCATTAACTGGTCGTAATGACCTCGCCATTAATACGGGTTGTTGGCGTATATACCAAAACCTTATTGAGACAAATGAAGCCGATCTGGGCCAATGGAAAACCCTTTGTTATCTTTGGAGCAGTGATTTTCGCACCCACATCACCGATGCGCGTTGGCAGTCTTACCGCAAAAAATTGGGTGCACTAACACCTAGTCTGCCCCGTCAAAAAACCATTAATATATCTGAAGGTATTCCTGATGGTTTTGTTATTCATCAAGATAATTATGCCATAACCATAAAAAACCAAGCAGTAACCCTAACCCTGTCTCCCAAACGCGGCCTCGCAATTGATGCCTTTAAGCGAAATGATGATTCCCAGCCTCACCCTTGGATGGGCACAATTCCGCATGGGTTTTATGATGACATTGCTTGGGGCGCTGATTTTTATTCTGGGCACTTAACGATTGATCGCCCCGGCCAACATAAAATTACCGACCTAGGCCCCACAAAACCTCAGATTTATTTTGATCAAGACCAGCAATGTTTGGTGGTCACCTCGACAATTGAAACCAACGCCGGTCCAATCGTCAAGCATGTACAACTTTTTGAAGACGGCAAATTAACCATCGGGTATGAAGGCCTTAAAAAATTACTTAATCAACAATGCATCTGCCATTTGGGTCAAACCACCCTTAACCCCCTGGTTTTTAACAAAGACACTCTTTTCTTTAGCTGTGCCAATGGTCATAAAAACGAAGACACCCATTATCTAGAAGGTAAAGAAACCATTAGCCATGCTGGCCGCTTATCGCTACTTGTTTCAGCCAACACAGCAATGGCAGCCACCAACCAGTGCATTCTGATTGGTGATGAAAAACGACAAATTGCCCTTAGCTTCCAAAAAGCCGATGCAGCTTTAATGGCAATGATTCACTATGACACGGTTAAAGACGGATATTTCGCACGGTTGCTTTTATCTGCCTCTGAAATTGATGACACCAGAAAGTCAGAGAAAATTGACCCACTTGAAGAGATGCCTCTTATCTTCAGCTATTCAGTTGACTTAATCAAAAAATAAAGGCGGAACCCCTTGGCCCCGCCCTCACCTTTTACATTATATTGGCTTTTATTAACCGAATAGTGACAACACAGAACTTGGAGCCTGATTGGCAATACCCAACGCTTGTAGACCAAGCTGTTGACGTACCTGCAAGGACTGCAAGTTTGCACTTTCACGAGCCAAGTCAGCGTCAACCAAGTTACCGATACCGACTTCGATGCTGTCAGATAGCTTATTAACGAAGGTTTTTTGTAGCTCAAGACGTTTTGAGCCCGAACCTAGTTTAGATAGAGCTGTTCCAACATTCTTAATTGAAGCGTCAATCGCAGCAGCCTGAGTAGAGGCAGTAGCAGAGTCGCCGATAGAAGAGGCAGCTGCTACAGTTACGATCGATCCTCCCAAAGACATGTTTTGAGCAGCAACGGTTAAGCTGTTTGAACCGTCAGAATTCAATAGAGCCACAATAGCATTGGTTTTAACCGCGTTTACACCGTTAAATTCAGCATTGTCGACAATAGTGGTAATCTGATTACGAAGCTCTTTATACTCGTCATTCAACGCAGTACGGCTATCAGCATCAAGACCAGTGTCTTTAGAAGCAACCGCTTTTTCTTTCATCTCAATCAACAAGTCACTAACCGCTTCACCAGCAGAAATAGCAACGTCGATGGTTGAGATAGCGCGGTCGATGGATGACTTAGCAGAATTTAAACCGCCCAAGTCAGCGCGCAAACCCTGTGCGATGTTGAAAACAGCTGCATTGTCTTTTGCTGAGGCCACTTTCAAACCTGTGTTAATAGCACTTTGCGTTTTGTTCATCATGGTATTGGTTTTGTTCAAGTTTTGAAGAGCTACCAAAGCACCTGCATTTGTATTTACTGAAAAACCCATTTTTCTTCTCCATTCTGGATTAGGTCCGACATTTTGTCGGGTGGCCCTTATAGCCTGTTAAAGTTTGGTATGTTTTATACCGTTATCCCTTGTTTCTAAGGGGTGGGATAGATGGCCCTTATTCAGGGCCACCCATAAAAGTTTATTAACCGAATAGTGACAACACAGAACTTGGAGCCTGGTTGGCAATGCCCAACGCTTGGCGCCCTAGCTGCTGTCTAACCTGCATTGACTGTAAATTTGCACTTTCCCGGGCCAAGTCGGCATCAACCAAGTTACCAATACCAACCTCGATACTGTCAGCTAGTTTGTTGACGAAAGTTTTTTGCAACTCAAGACGCTTGGCACCTGACCCTAGTTTTGAGAGTGATGTTCCAACAGCCTTAATTGAGTTGTCGATAGCAGTTGACACGCTGCTAGCAAGTGTTGAGCTGCTGATTGATGAACCAGCTGTTACAGTAACAACACCACCACCTAAAGAAAGATTCTGTGCAGCAATTGTTAAGCTATTTGAACCGTCAGAGTTTAGCAAAGCCACAACCGCATTGGTTTTAACCGCGTTAACACCATTAAACTCGGCATTGTCAACAATAGTGGTAATTTGATTACGCAGCTCTTTGAACTCATCGTTCAAAGCAGTCCGGCTGTCTGCATCAAGACCAGTGTCTTTAGAAGCAACCGCCTTCTCTTTCATCTCGATCAACAAGTCACTCACTGCTTCGCCAGCAGAAATGGCAACATCGATGGTAGAGATGGCGCGGTCAATTGATGACTTGGCAGAATTTAAACCACCTAAGTCAGCCCGTAAACCCTGTGCGATGTTGAAAACCGCAGCGTTATCTTTTGCCGAAGACACTTTCAAACCTGTGTTAATACGAGTTTGAACTTGATTCATTAAGTTATTGGTTTTGTTTAAGTTTTGAAGGGCAACCAAAGCACCTGCATTTGTATTTACTGAAAAACCCATTTTTCTTCTCCATTCTGGATTTTATCTAGCATTTTGCTAGACGGCCTTCTGGCCATTTTCATTTTGATACATTTGTATCGTGACCCCTATTCAGGGCGGTTTTAAGCTGGTTTTTTATTCAAAAATCCTGTGAATTCTATCTTTATCCGAAGAGTGAGATAATCGCACTTGGGGCCTGGTTAGCAATACCTAAGGCTTGTAGGCCAAGTTGCTGTCTTACCTGCATTGACTGCAAGTTCGCACTCTCTCGAGCCAGATCTGCATCAACAAGGTTTCCAATACCTACTTCAATGCTATCTGATAATTTGTTGACGAAAGTTTTTTGCAATTCTAAGCGTTTCGCACCTGAACCCAGCTTAGATAGACTTGCACCTACAGCTTTAATTGAGTTATCAATCGCCGTAGCCACAGCCGTAGCAGCTGTCGATGTCGAAATACTAGAAGTTGTTGTCAATGATACGATGCTGCCACTCAAAGATAGGTTTTGAGCACCAATAGTTAACGTGTTCGTCGCATTGGGGTTTAAGATCGCAACTATATCGTTATCTTTAACCGCGTTAACACCATTAAATTCCGCATTATCAACAATTGTTTGAATCTGACTGCGAAGCTCTTTGTACTCGTCATTGAGCGCAGTACGGCTATCGCTATCCAAACCAGAATCTTTTGCAGCAACCGCTTTTTCTTTCATCTCGATCAACAAGTCACTGATGGCTTCGCCAGCAGAAATTGCTACGTCGATGGTCGAAATCGCACGGTCTATGGACGCTTTTGCCGAGTTCAAACCGCCCAAGTCAGCACGAAGGCCCTGAGCAATGTTAAACACAGCAGCGTTATCTTTAGCAGACGCAACTTTCAAGCCTGTGTTAATACGAGACTGTACTTTTTGCATCAAGCTGTCAGTTTTATTCAAATTTTGCAGAGCAGTAAGCGCACCTGCATTAGTGTTTACAGAAAAACCCATTGTATATCTCCATTCTGGATCAAATTGAGGCCTTTTGCCTCCGTGACACTTTTTGCCACGAAAACCACATTTCAATTACCGTGCCAGTTTTGCCTAGAGCTCGGCAAAACCTGCTTCAACTGGAGATAAATATTCCTTTAACATACTGATATAATGACAGAATTATTAGCATGCATTTTTTTCCGAACACTAAAGGCAAAAATCACATTTTTGAAATATTATTTCATTTTCAGAATCAAGGAAGGCTGACACACCACAGAATTTGGGGTCAGTTAAAAGAATTAGAAGACAAATATGTACCCTTACAAGAATCTTAAGCTTCTTGTATATGTCTCGTCATGTGTTTGTGTAGACTTAAGGTTTAAACTATACCTCGTCATCCATCACCAGGCCTGCTGCATTGCGATGCAATTCAAGCACCTTCAGCATATATTCTGGCGGGAATTGACGGACAGTCTCTCCTGAAATTTTATCCACACTTTTATAAATGAAACGCCCTGTTTCTTCATCATGATCAATCTGCAAGCGTGTTTCTGGCGTTTGTTTTGGAATAAAACTATCCAAAATTTTCGCAGCTTCCTCAAGAGGGTCAGCAACGGCATCAAAGCCAAAGCCTTTCTTCTCTTCTGTTTCAGCTGCCATACGCTCAGAAAGCGATAAGCTTTGTTGACCATCAATTTTTACATCAAGGGTTTCTGTTTTAGCCGCATTTACTTTAGTGCCGCTCTCATTGGCAGTTCTTTTTGTATTTGGGGGTTCACTGCCATAGCTAGCTGCACCACCGAGAGCTTTGATATTGAATGTAATATCGCTCATTGTACCGATCCTTCGATCTATGGCGCAGTGTCTGTCACCACGTCTGTTTTCCATCCATCCTTGTGATATTTTTCTATTCTACAAGGACCCTAAGCGGAAGATATGGGGCCCTAAGACCCCATAATTCCTGGAGAAAGTTATCCTAGAACAGTGATAGCACTGAACTTGGAGCCTGATTGGCGATAGACAACGCTTGCAAACCAAGCTGTTGACGCACCTGCAATGACTGCAACTGAGCACTCTCACGAGCCAAGTCAGCGTCAACCAAGTTACCAATACCAACTTCGATGCTGTCAGAAAGCTTGTTAACGAAGGTTTTTTGTAGCTCAAGACGTTTTGAACCAGAACCTAGTTTAGACAAGGCTGTACCAACATTCTTAATTGAAGTATCGATCGCAGTAGCAACAGTACCAGCAGCGGTAGAACCACCAATAGTCGCAGCAGCCGCAACAGTAACAATTGACCCACCCAAAGACATGTTTTGAGCAGCAACAGTTAAGCTGTTTGAACCGTCAGAGTTCAACAAAGCAACAACGGCGTTAGACTTAACAGCGTTCACACCGTTAAACTCAGCATTGTCGACAATAGTTGTAATCTGATCACGAAGCTCTTTAAACTCATCGTTCAAAGCAGTACGGCTATCCGCGTCAAGACCCGTGTCTTTTGCTGCAATAGCTTTCTCTTTCATCTCAATCAACAAGTCACTAACTGCCTCACCAGCAGCAATGCCAACGTCGATTGTAGAAATCGCGCGGTCAATAGAAGATTTAGCAGAGTTCAAACCACCCAAATCAGCACGTAGGCCCTGAGCAATGTTGAAAACGGCAGCATTATCTTTGGCTGAAGAAACTTTCAAACCAGTGTTAATGCGAGATTGAACAGTATTTAGCGAGTTAGCTGTTTTGTTCAAGTTTTGTAGAGCGACAAGAGCGCCGCCATTAGTATTTACAGAAAAACCCATTATAGGCCTCCTTCATTTTGAAGTTAAAAATACAGACATTTTGTCTGCAAGGCATTTTGCCTCGTGATGGAACATGCAATGACTAGGCCAATTTTACCTACACACTAGGAAAAATTTTCAACCTATTGATAAGTATAGGGAATTATCTGCCTACAGGGCGGAAAAAAGCTCCAATTCGTATAGGAACTTTTTACCTAACCAGGAAAAATCGGCCAGATTGATGTTACTGGTAGGAAAATATTACCCAGCTAAACACAAAATGATCAACGAGCTATACTATAATCTATGAGCATGATTAATGACGAGAACACCACCCTAAAAAAATGGTGGCGATATTTTGAGATATTATAATCATTGTGAAAAGCGAAATAACTAAACAAGCGCCAACATAAAGCTGGCACAACACAAGGCATCGGCACAGAATTGACATAAAAAGCCTGGCCGATTAGATTCAAAAAAATTTAAGAGGGTGAAGGTCAGCACTTATTAAAAAACAGCGCTCATTCTAACAACGAGAATACTATGTTATTATAATCAACTGGGATCCTAAGAAGAAGGACCGCAAAAGCAATAACCCGCAACACAAGCCTTACACTTCAGCTGAAAAGGCAGCTAATTTTTGACGTGCTGCATCAAGTTCAGCTTGATTTTGAGGTTGCTGAGCCTGAGAAGGTTGCTCTTTCGGGCGCATTTGCATGGCCAACCCTTCCATCACATTACGGTTAACATCAATCAAAGCATCAATGTCTTGATCACCTCGTGCAACCTCAGAGCTATATTTGGATACCCAAATGGCCAAAGAGATAATTCCAGCGCGCAATTCTTTCGGCAGTTGATTGCCTTCTGCGCCGCAATCCGTTGAGAGCACAGACCACATACGACGGTTCCAGTCCAACGCCTTGAAAAAGCCTTGGTCACGTTCACCAGATTCTTTTGCCTTAATCAAAGAACGCGTCACTTCTGTAAAGAGCCGATATTCAGTCTGAGACGGTGTTTCTGATACCTTAGCCGCCTGCTGATAAGCTTGCATTGACATTGCTTAGTCTCTCCTCTTCAAATGCCACAACCTTTTTACAGCTTACCAAAGCTTTATAATAGTTTCGTGACATTACATCTTTACTAATCGAGACACATATCTCAATAACTTCTGGCGTTTCTACAACGCTCAAAAACTCGGTCATACGCAGGATAAATTCGTCATAATATTTATCAAACTCCGTATCATCCAAATACATCAGCATAATCGGGAAATAGATCCGCTTGGCTGGTGTATTCACATCCTCTTCTTTCATAATGTCGCGCTCTCGCAAAATTGACGCTTTATTATGAACTATTAAACTCGCTCTCCTGTCGCCATTCGCAACCACGGCGCCATTCAATACAAATTTCTCTCCCGGCTTTAGTGATAACTTCAAAGCCATAAACCTATCCCCTTTTATATAGCGCTACCTTTAAAAGCAGCTTAATGTCTGTCCTTTTATTAAGTATAGCCTATCATAGCCTTCCTAAAAAGCATAATAACTCTGTACCAAAAAATAGGGCTATGGTTGCCAAGCAATCACTGTGCCAACTGGCAACATCCTTGCATCACAAAAAACAAATGATACTGTTTAGCAAATTATTGCTGCGATAAGATATTTCAATGATTGCATTCAGTTCTATCGCTCATTAATGTTGTAAAACACCTACGTTAATGACTTATATTGAGGACCAGTGATTATGGATGCCGCAACGCAGGATAAGTTAGCAAAATATGTTCAATTGGGCGCCAAACACCATCAAGCAGGTGAATGGGAACAATCGGCAAAATATTATGTAAAAGCTTGGGATATTGTGCCAGAAGATAGCGACCTTCTTGTCATTATTTCGCACTTAATGGTTCAGTTAGGTGTACGTGATAAGGCCGTCTTAGTACTAGAAAAGGCCTTTGAAAAATTAGGGCCTACGCGGGATGTTCTCTCGGTCATGGGTGACATGTGCCAAAAACTAGGCATGCTTGAACAAGCCGAAAAACTCTATAGAATCTTCATTGAAGCTTTTCCCGACGATTATGAAGCTTATGCCGGCTATTCCAACATTCTTGGCCTGTTACGTCGAAATGAAGAAGCTATAGAATTTCTTCAAGCAGCCATACCAAGATTTGCTGACAGACCAGAATTATGGAATATTCTTGGCACACAATTAGCTCACACACGGCGCTATGAAGAAGCCATGGTTTTCTATGATGAAGCCTTAAGACTAAACCCTAAAGCCGTGAGCGCTATCAATAACAAAGCCATTGCCCTCAATTTAATGGGTAGACCAGATGAAAAAATGGCCTTGATGGAAAAGGCCCATAAAATCAACCCGAAAAATCATGAAATTCGCACATCTTTAGCCTTTGATTATTTTCGAATAGGTGACATTAAAAAGGCTTGGAAACTCTACGAAAGCCGCCTAGTCAAGGATAACAATGCCTTGATATATACACTAAAAGCCAAGCCATGGCGCGGTCAAGACATCAGTAAAAAAACACTTTTTATCCATGCTGAGCAAGGGGTTGGTGATGAAATTTTATTTGCCATGATCTACGCCCCATTGGTAGAGCGAGCTCAAAAAACATACATTGGCTGTGATCGACGACTTGTCCCAGCTTTTCAGCGCGCGTTCCCCAACTGTGAAATTTATGCTCATAACACAGGGCTTGGCTCAGGTTATCTCTATAGAAGCTACACTGAACTGGAATATAAAATTAGGGATGGAGAGGCCAATATTGATTATGCCCTTGAAGCTGGGGTTGCGGGTAAAATTTATGCCCGTAAAACCGAAGACTTCCCAATTTTTGAAAATGGCTTTTTTAAGGGTAATGATGATGATGTCGCAAAATGGCGCAAAATCTTTAACGACATGGGGCCTGAAAAGAAAGTTGGTGTTGCTTGGACCAGCTCTAAAAGCGATGCCTATCGTGATACTGTCTATTTTAACCTCGAAACAATGCTGCCGATTATTAAAACTAAAGGCGTTAAGGTAATTGCGCTACAATATACAGATTGCGACGAAGAAATTGCGGCATTTGAGAAAAAGCACGGCATCCAGATTTATAAGCCAGATATTGATCTACGAAACAATTTGGAAGAACAATTTGCCATCATGCAAAACCTTGATATCATGATTGGAGCAGGCATTAGTACCACCATGTTTGCAGCTTCTACCGGCATCCCCACTTGGTGGCTGTGCTTTGACCGTGTTTGGTGGAACTTTGGATCGAAATATGGCCCACCTATGGTGCCTAATGCCATCTACACTGGCTATGACTTTGGCACGCCATGGGGTGACGTCATGAATGAAACAGCCAAGCGCCTAGAAAAATTCCTTGAAACCGGTGATGCTAAAATTGGTCATCATAGCGTTCCAATGGATTGATAAGCCGTTTTATTTTCATAGTCTGATCTAGAAATTTGTCGTATAACGCCTTATAAAATGGCCAAACAATTTAAAGTGATGAGAAAAAATCTGGAGGAAGCTTTATGCGCTTTGAAGGTACGGACCAATATGTAGCCACCGACGACTTGAAAGTAGCTGTCAACGCTGCAGCCACAGTGGGGCGCCCCCTTTTGATCAAAGGCGAACCCGGAACGGGTAAAACCGTTCTTGCTGCCGAAGTGGCAAAAGCCATGGGCAAAGACCTCATCGAATGGCACATAAAATCAACCACCAAAGCCCAGCAAGGCCTTTATGAATATGATGCGGTGTCTCGCCTGCGTGACAGCCAATTAGGCGATGAAAAAGTTAAAGATATTGCCAACTACATCAAAAAGGGCAAGCTTTGGGAAGCGTTTGAGGCAGATACCCCACCTATTCTTTTGATTGATGAGATTGACAAAGCCGATATTGAGTTCCCCAACGACCTTCTACAAGAGCTTGATCGCATGGAATTTCATGTTTATGAAACCGGCGAAACCATCAAAGCAACCAATCGCCCTATTGTGATTATCACCTCAAATAATGAAAAAGAATTACCCGATGCTTTTTTGCGTCGTTGTTTTTTCCATTATATTCGCTTTCCTGACGCTGATACAATGCGCGACATTATCAATGTGCATTATCCAGACATTCAAAAAAACTTGGTCAACGAAGCCTTAGGCATTTTCTATGAAATTCGTGAGGTAACAGGCCTAAAGAAAAAGCCATCGACCTCAGAATTGTTGGATTGGTTAAAACTGTTAATGGCCGAAGACTTACCAATGGATGTTTTAAAGTCACGCGATACTCGCTCTTTAATCCCGCCGCTTCATGGTGCCTTATTAAAAAACGAACAAGATGTTCACATGCTGGAGCGTTTAGCCTTTTTAAATAAGCAAGGCCGATAAATTAGCGAGCAAAAGGCAGCCTTTATGTTCATCAATTTTTTCTATCAAATGCGCGATGCTGGCATCCCCGTAACCATCAAGGAATATTTAACCTTGATGGAAGCGTTGAAAGCTGGCGTGGTACGCTTTGACATTGATGGCTTTTATTATTTAGCCCGCTCTACCTTTGTTAAAGATGAAAAAAACCTTGATAAATTTGACCGCGTTTTTGGTCACGCTTTTAAAGGCATTGAATTTTCTGTCCCTGATGATACAGCCGACATTCCTGAGGAATGGCTCGAAAAGCTGGCCGAACTTTATCTATCGAAAGAAGAAATGGATAAGATAAAGAAGTTAGGTTCTTGGGATGACATTATGGACACCCTGAAAAAGCGCCTTGAAGAGCAAAAAGAGCGTCACCAAGGCGGTAGCAAATGGATCGGTACAGCTGGAACCTCGCCCTTTGGCGCCTATGGCTATAATCCAGAAGGTGTGCGTATTGGACAAAAAGAAGGTCGCCATGGTCGCGCCATCAAAGTTTGGGACAAGCGTGATTTTAAAAACCTTGATGATCAGGTTGAACTAGGCACCCGTAACATCAAAGTTGCATTAAGAAAGCTTCGTCAATTTGCCCGTACTGGCAATCCCGAAATTCTAGACCTTGATGACACTATTCGTTCCACCGCCCACAAGGGGTATTTGGACATCAAAATGGTGCCAGAAAAGCATAATGCAGTGAAGGTTCTCTTGTTTCTTGATGTAGGTGGCTCGATGGATCCACATATACAAATGTGCCAAGAGTTATTTTCTGCCGCCCGATCAGAATTTAAACATTTAGAATTTTTCTATTTTCATAACTGTCTTTATGAAAGCGTTTGGAAAGATAACAGCCGCCGTTGGGATGATCGCATCCCCTTAATGGATATACTTCACACCTATGGTCATGATTATAAGCTTATTTTCGTTGGTGATGCCAGCATGTCACCTTATGAAATTGCTTATCCTGGTGGCAGTGTAGAACATTGGAATGAAGAAGCCGGGCAAGTGTGGATGCAACGCATTTTATCGACCTACCCAAAAGCCGTGTGGTTGAACCCTGTTGATGAAAAACATTGGCGCTGGACACAATCGATTGAGATGATCCAACAAATGATGGATGATCGCATGTACCCCCTTACCCTTGAAGGACTAGACCGCGCGATGAAAGACTTGAAGTAAATAGCCTGCTGAATTAGCAATCAACACTGTCTGCCTTTTAAGCCCCTAGGGTTATCCTTTTTTAGACGCATAAAACCTAATACAGAATAGCACTTGTTAACTATTTCTTAACCTTTAAAAATTATCTTAGCAAATTAACATATTTTATAGTATAAAATTTGTCTGCGTTTTGTGTTTTTGAAAGTTAAGCTATGGCAAATATTAATATTCTTAATAAAGAAGACCCAGCAGTCCGTAAAAAATTAGGTGCACGATTAAAGGCCGTTCGTCTTGCCAGACGAATGACCATTCAGCATGTCGCCTTTCACTTTAAAGTGAGCGAACAGCATGTTATTAAGGTCGAAAGTGGGTTACACAGCCTAAAAGCGTCAGAATTGGTTGTTCTTGCCCGATTTTATAATATTGCCTTTAATAAACTTACGAATGGCCTCTGTGCCGTTTCAAAACAAAATCTAACCGACGCTGTAGCGTTTGAGCAGCACCTTCAACAACGACAAATGCATTAAAGCAAGCTCCGCTATGGTTTAAAGGCCAATAGTCCCCCATTAAAACCTTTCATTTTAATCTGTTATCCGTTATGAGCATGCTATCAATGCAAAGGATAGTGTCGTGACAAAAAAAGCAATTCTTCTTTTAAGTGGTGGCTTAGATTCAGCAACAGTTGCAGCAATGGCAAAAAATCAAGGGTATGAGCTTTATGCCATCTCCTTCCAATATGGCCAACGCCTGGCTGTTGAATTGGAAGCAGCAAAAAGACTTGTAACAGCCATGGGCATTGAAGAACACCGCATTGTCGATATCGATTTAAAGCAATTTGGCGGTAGCGCCCTAACCGCGGATATTGATGTCCCTAAAGGTGACGAAATTGCGGCCTCAGAAGGCACTATACCGGTTACATATGTTCCAGCCAGAAACACCATTTTCTTATCCTATGCCCTTGCCTATCTTGAGGTAGTAGGTGCCAAAGATATCTTTCTAGGCGTTAATGCTGTTGACTATTCCGGCTATCCTGACTGCCGCCCTGAATATATTAAGTCTTTTGAAACCATGGCTAATTTAGCCACCAAAATTGGCGTTGAAGGTGACAAAATCACCCTTCACACCCCACTAATTGATATGACCAAAGCAGAAATTATCAAAGCAGGTACGGCTTTGGATGTTGATTACAGCTTAACAATCTCGTGTTATGACCCTTCTGCTGATGGATTGGCCTGCGGTGAATGCGATAGCTGCTTGCTGCGCAAAAAAGGCTTTGATGATGCAGGCGTTAAAGATACAACCCATTATATGGCCCAGTCATGACTTATAGCGTAAAAGAAATTTTTCTAACCTTACAGGGCGAAGGCCACCATGCTGGCCGACCCGCAGTCTTTATGCGCTTTTCAGGCTGTAATTTGTGGACGGGCCGCGAACAAGACCGTGCAAAAGCCATTTGTCAATTTTGCGACACTGACTTTATCGGCACCGATGGCGTGAATGGTGGCAAATTTAAAACTGCCAAAACATTAGCCCAAAAGGCAAGCAGTATTTGGTGTGACACGGCAACCAGTGCCTCACAAAAATATATTGTGTTAACTGGTGGAGAACCCAGCCTACAAATCGATGATGCTTTAGTTGATGCTCTGCATGATGAAGGCTTTATGATTGCCATTGAAAGCAACGGCACCCTCCCCGTTCATCAAGGTATTGATTGGGTATGTATTAGCCCGAAAGCAGGTGCTGATTTTGTTCAAACCTCTGGCAACGAGCTAAAACTTGTATATCCTCAGCCCTCTTTGATGCCTGAGATGTTACCTGAAACATCCTTTGATCATTACTACCTTCAACCAATGGATGGCGATCAAACAGCAATCAATACCAAAGCCGCGATTGATTATTGTCTTAAGAACCCCAATTGGAACCTAAGCGTCCAAACCCATAAAATTTTGAACATTCCTTAGTTCTTAAGAGACTTAGCCACGGCCGCGATAGTTTTGTACGTCTTGCTCAGGGATCCAAACCCCCTCTGGTACCTTGCCCCATTGGAAAAACACATCAATAGGGATACCACCACGAGGATACCAATACCCTCCCAGACGCAGCCATTTCGGTTTCATTTCATTGACCAAGCGCTCACCAATGCCAACGGTACAATCTTCATGAAAAGCGGCATGATTACGGAAAGATTGCAAAAACAGCTTTAAGGCCTTGCTTTCAACCAAATGCTCACCCGGCACATAATCCAACACCAAATGTGCAAAATCAGGTTGACCGGTAACAGGACAAAGGCTGGTAAATTCTGGGCAACTAAACCGAACCATATAATCCACATTAGGACGAGGGTTTTTGACATAATCCAACTCAGCCTTTTCAGGGCTGTCTGCCGCAGATGTCGTTTTGCCTAATTGTGACAAATTTTCATATATTGATTCAGTCATAACCCGTCCTTTTGTAACTTTTATCATTGTCCCTTACGATAAATTGAACAAAAAATGAAGCAATTAAAACATTTTACAAATTTTATTGATCCAAACATCCAATTCTTGAAAAAAACTTTTTGAATTTACGCCTAAATCTTGTATTACCACCCAAGCTTTATATTACGGAGAAGAATAAAAATGTCAGTTAGTGAACATAATAATAAAAAAATTGCGTCGATTGCAGATCAAGTTGAAATGGGTGACCGCGTTATTCATTACGGTCTAAATGGGGAATTAACAAAGGGGCTTAATCTTGCGTGGGAATATATTGAAGACAATCTTTCAGATATTTTGGAAGAATTTTACCAATATCTCTTAACCATCGAACAGGTTGCTAAAGAATTAAAAAATGTTGATATAGCTGACTATCAACAACGCCAAAAAGACTATTGGCGTTTTTTGTTTACCAATCCTGTTGATCAAGAATACGGCAAAGCAATGGCCGTTCGGGGGGAATATTATTTCCACCTTGGCGTTGACCCACGCTGGTATTTGGCTGGTTTCTCTCTCATTTTTGACCGCTGTCAACGCATCATCCTTGAAAACCTTAGCGACCAACCAGAACCCCTTGCCAAAGCAGTACGTGCGCTAAATATGCTGGCTTTTATGAAAAATGACATCATGATTTCATGTCATCATCAATTAACCAACATGGCCGCCCAGTCTGAATTAGATCAGCATGGAAACAATTTTGAAAAAGATGTTATTGGCACCATTGATGGCGTTACTATTGCTGCTGGTCAGCTGCGCGACAAAGTGACTATTCTAGAATCTTTGTCTAGCACCCTAGAAAAAACCACTAGCAATGCCAGCATGGCAACAGAATTAAGCAATAATAACATTGAAATGGCCGCTGCAGCAGCTGAAGAAATGTCAGCGTCGATTGAAGAAATTGTTCGTCAAGTAACGGAATCAGCCGAAATTTCAAACTCTGCCGCGTTAGAGGCCCGCCAAGCAAAAGAATCAATGAGTGGCCTTGTAGAGGCCAGTGAGCAAATTGGTAGTGTGGTTAAATTGATTAGTGATATTGCCGGGCAAACCAATCTTCTTGCCCTAAATGCCACTATTGAGGCAGCCCGCGCTGGCGAAGCTGGTCGTGGCTTTGCGGTTGTGGCATCTGAGGTAAAGAGCTTGGCTGGTCAAACCGCTGAAGCAACATCAAAAATTTCTGACCAAATTGCAGAAATTCAAGAAGCGACTCAATTATCCGCTGACGTTAATCAACGCATTGATGACATCATTAGTAAAATTCAAGAGATATCAAACTCAATCGCAGCGACCATGCAGCAACAAAGTAGCGCGGTGAATGAAATTAGCCAAAGCGTTCAAGAAGCAAGCAAAGGGTCTGCCGAGGTATCTCTTAACATGAGTGAAATTGCTAATGTTAGCACTGAGACCAACAATTCAATCTCTGACATGAACAGCTCTACGCAAGAAGTGTTCTCTCGCATTGATGAATTGAACGAAGAGGTTGAAGGCTTCTTGAAAAACATTCGTGCTTAATCAGCATTAATAATCAACCTAAAAACCCGCCAGCCTCACAAGGCTATAGAGGGTTTTTATTATAATACAGTAGGTCATATGATGCGACAATATGTCAACTAGCAACAACGGCTAAAACAAAGCATATTCTGCTCATAGGCGTAACAACCTTAAAACAGCACTAACTTATGGGCAGAAAGATACCCTTTTAGCATTCGATTTTCCTCAATCTCCCCTATGCTAACTTTCTGCCCGATCCTTTTCCTCCATATTACATTTTATTGATATCTTTTGCTTGTTGTCTGATCGGCCCTAATGTTAGCATGACTTTCGAATTGGGGGATTTACCATGCAAAACATCAGACAACATCTGATCACACCAACCAAAAAAAACGGCGCTATCCTGCTAAACCATTATCAAGCCATTGATTGTTCTTGGCATTTACCCAATGACACCACCAACGGCAAGGACAGTTTTATGCATAGCAGGCTACCCAAAGCCCGCTTCTTTGATATTGATCTTGCCAGCGCACCCAACGCCCCCTACCCCCACACACTGCCTGCTAAGGATTATTTTTTAAACTATTGTCAGTCCCTTGGATTATCACCTGAAAGCCCTATTTTGCTATATGATAAGGGCGGTGTCATCTGCGCCTTTCGGGTGTGGTACATGTTGCGTGAATTTGGCTTTAAAGACGTTCATCTTTTGGATGGTGGACTGCGTTTTTGGGTGGACCTAGGTTTGCCCCTTGAGACCACAGCACCCAAACAAAACCAACTGCCTAGCAACTTACAGGACAGTCAGATAAAGACCCAAGAAAATGACTCTCAGCATGAGCATTTTTGCTTTACCGCTCATTTGTTGGATAACCCCCACCTGCAAATCATTGATGCCCGCGCTGAGCCTCGTTTTTTAGGCCAGGTGGCTGAACCCCGCCCTGGGGTTAGGCCTGGGCATATGCCAGGGGCTAAAAACATTCCCTATCTCAGCCTTTTTAAGGACGATGGCTGTCTAAAGAATGACCAAGCCCTAAAATCACTTTTTGATCAAAAAAATATTGATCTTTCTGGTCAAATTACCACAACGTGCGGGTCTGGGGTAACAGCCTCTATAGTAGCATTTGCGCTTGAATGTGTTGGGGCAAAGCATGTCAAAATTTATGATGGATCATGGGCCGAATGGGGTGCGCGTCATGACCTGCCCATTGCCCAAACCATGGCGTAAAAGGAATTAAGATGATCCTATCTTCTTATGAAATGGCCGCTATTGGGTTATCGCTAAAGGTAGCTGCCATTTCTATGATGGTGATTATCCCCTTAGGGCTTGCCATTGCCTATGGCTTATCAAGACATAATTTCAAAGGCAAAGCTTTGATTGAAACCATCATTAATTTACCCTTGGTTTTGCCACCTGTCGTGATTGGCTATTTGTTGCTGATGGCTTTTAATCGACAGGCGCCATTGGGTCAGTTTTTAGAAGATGTTTTTGGTTTATCTTTTGCCTTTAATTGGTTGGGGGCAGCGCTTGCCTCTACCATTATTGCCTTGCCGTTGTTCATTCGATCAGCAAAGGCTGGCTTTGATATGGTTAACCCACATCTGGCAAAATCGGCACAAACCCTAGGTGCTAGTAACGTTAGAATATTTACCCGAATTTATTTACCCCTGTCACTACCAGCTATTATGGCAGGCGGCATATTGGCCTTTGCCCGCGCCATTGGCGAGTTTGGTGCAACAATCACCTTTGTCTCAAACATACCAAGTCTAACCCAAACCTTGCCCCTTGCGCTTTACCAAGCGGCACAAGCCCCCAACATGGAAGAGCAAGCCTTTAGATTAATGGTCATTTCGATCGTCTTATCTTTTGGCGTCATTTATATCAGTCAGATATGGCTTAACAAATCCTCCCAAAAAGACCTATCGGGGCAACGCTTATGAGTTTATCAGTCAACATCAGATATGGCTTTTTGAAAGCACAAAGTAAGGCTCACCCTCGTCCCATCAAGGCTAAGTGTGAATTTGATGTTGGCATAACTGCCATTGTGGGTCCATCAGGCAGCGGTAAATCAACCTTTGCTCATTTGCTAGCGGGCCTGTTAACGCCCACCGCAGGCACTATCACTTATAATGATAAGGCTTATTTTGACCATGCTAAAAAGATTAACCGCCCCCCACAAACAAGGGCCATTGGATATGTTTTTCAAGACAATGCGCTTTTTCCGCATTTAACAGTTAGAGAAAACATTCTTTTTTCTGATCCCGCTCAAACAATAAATGTCTTTTTACCTATTATAAAAGCGTTTGAAATTGATCACCTTCTTGATCGCTTTCCTCAGACCATTTCTGGCGGCGAAGCAAAACGCACAGCCATTGTCAGGGCCCTTGCTGCCGAGCCAGAAATCCTTATTTTAGATGAGGCCTTAACAGGCTTAGACAAAGCCAAAAAAAACGTACTTATTGATTATTTGAAGCTTTTAAAACAGCATTTTGACGGGCCTATCTTAATGATGACCCATCAAATTGAAGATGTTTTCAAACTTGCTGATATGGTTTCAATCATTGATCAAGATGGCATCAAACCGCCGCAACCCATTGACCATATCATCCATGACAAAGATTTTAAAAATCACTTTCAGCTAAATGATAACATCAACTTTTTACACGGCAAAATTTCAGAGAAAAGTGATGACGGCATTTGCCATATCAGCATTGCCGGACACAGTTTTAAAAGCTATCAAAAAAATGCTGAAAAAGGTCAAACTGTCAGACTTTATATAGAACCCAAAGATATTAGCATTGCCCTTAGCCCACCGACAGATACCAGCATCTTAAATATTGTGGCTGCCAAGGTTCAATCAATAAGCCAAAATGAAAGCGGTATTGCGTATGTCACGTTAAGCTTTGAAGCTGACAATGAAGATACTATTCCGCTTACCCTAAACGCCGCCATAACGCGACAAAGCTTGACCCATCTTAATCTACAAAAAGGACAAGACGTTTTTGCCCTGATAAAGGCCTTATCAGTTCTTGGCTAAATCACTGAGAAGACGTTCAACTGTTGGTGTTTTATCACGATAGGAAACAGCCTTGCCTTTGGTGCTTAATTCAAAGAAATGAATATCCTCTAAAAGAAGGTCCATCACCTCACTTGACCCTTTAACCTGTCCATTTTTGTGGCGCACCAAGCTTCCCACCGCAAATAAGGTATCCAGCAAATGGGTTTTACCTTTAACAGGCAAATAAATCAGCTCTAACCGACCAATTTCTTCACCAACCTCATTTAACGCGGCATAAAGGATCACAACACCGGAAGGGATTGTCAGGGCGGTTAAAAAAGTATCGGTTAATTCTTTCATTGCTTTTAAGCTATTAATCTTAGGACTACCCATCATCAAATGAAACTTAGAAGGCAGGTCTTTTGGCTGCGAGAAAACCGTATCTTCAACAGTTCTAAGCTCAGCATTACAAACCAGAAAGGCTGTGTAAAAATCACCATCAGCAAATAATTCAGGACTGATTACCGACTTACACGGTACCATATCGTTGTCGCATAATTTTTGCCAATAGTGATAAATCTTATCACAAGCGGACTTTGTCATTCCCAGTAGAGCTTCCCCATAAAGCAAAGGACATAACGCACTTTATGTCCGATTTTTCGCATATACTGCGATTTTTAGGCACGCTTCCCTTCGTGCAAGTAATATTCTACTAAAAAAGACTTAAGAAAGAGTTAACAAATGGTTAAGCCCAGCTTGCAATCACAAACTGGGCTTATGACAAATTTACCAAAAAGCTATTTATTTACTTGCACTTACCATATCGCGCACACTTTTAATCAGTTCTTTGGCATTATAAATAACACCATCTTTTATGGTATAATTAACACCGCCGACTTGCTCTAGTTGATTGGTTTCAAGATTTAAGCGCGGCGTGCCGGTACCGTAAAGAACCTTAAAGTTTTGTAACGGGTTTTGATCAATGATCACAAGGTCTGCCAATTTACCACGCTGGATGGTGCCAATGTCTTGATCCATTCCCAGTAATTGTGCCCCATGAAGGGTTGCTGAACGCATCACTTCCAATGGGTGAAAACCTGCCTCTTGCAGCAATTCAAACTCACGGATATAGCCAAAACCATAAAGCTTATAAATAAAGCCCGCATCATCGCCCATGGCAACGCGGCCACCAGCGTTTTTATAATCATTCACAAAGGTCATCCATTTGCGGAAATTATTTTTCCACGCAATTTCATCTCCTGTGGTCCAATCAAAGAAAAAAGACCCGTGTGATGTTTTGGATGGCGCAAAAAACCCCTCTAAAGCTGGCCAAGTATAATCCTTAAGCCACTCTTGTGTTCTGGCCGCCATATGGTCGCGTGTGGCCTCATAAATGGTGAAAGTGGGCACAAGGGTAAAGTCATGGCTTTTCATCTCTCCTAGCGTCTTCTGCCAGGTTTCAGACCCACGATCCGCGGCCTGCATCCATAAACGCCCTGCCTGACCAAAACGATCTTGCTCATTCATATAATTGTATGTGTATGGATAGTTTTGCACGGTTTGGCCTTCAAACATGGCTTCTGGCAACCCATACCAATGCTCCATCGAGTCTAGCCCTGCACGAACACTGTCCATTACATGCCATCGGGTAACCGACATTTGTGCGTGGTGCATGGCAGTTTTAAGGCCCTGTTTTTTAGCCTCAGCCAATGCGGCACGCATGGTTTCAGGGGCGGCACCGCCAAACTTAATGCCATTGCCGCCATCGCGTTTAAGCTCTTTAACCCACTCAACGGCTTCTTTAGGGTTTAACTCACTAGGGAACCAATCGTGGGCGGCAATGCGTGGCGCCACAATTTGGTTTTTGGCACTGCGATCACGCTCATTAATCGTCCACTCACGACCATTACCTGATCCCACTTCACGTATCGTAGTTACACCATGGCCTAACCATAAACGATAAGCATAATCTGCAGGGGCTGCTTCGCCAAATTCATGTTGTGATGGGTTGGAAATATGAGCATGGGCATTCACAAAGCCCGGCATCACAAACATGCCTTCTGCATCAATTTCATAATCGCCTTTAGCGGGGCGGTTTTTAGAATTAATGGGCACACCAGGTGCCCCAACAACCTGCATACTAACAATGCGGTTGTTTTCAATCACAATGTCCATCGGGCCAATGGGTGGAGCCCCTGTGCCATCAATTACCGTGGCACCACGAATAACCATACGCTTAAACGGACCCTCGCCAATGGTACGGTCTGCACCAGCGCGCACGCTTTCAGGTAAGGCACCGTCTTCAGCAGCCACAACCCCCTGATCAAATGACGCCAACGCGCCCCAAGCAAGGCCCAACGCCGCCGCACAGGTTAATAATTTTTTATGAAACATTGTTTCCCCTCCACACATGAATCTTAACTGACGAAAAGACTAAAGCCTTTCAGCAAAAGCACAAGAAAAGATTTAAAAATGCAATAGGAAAAGGGGATATAGGGAAAGTGGCGACCCCATCAGGACTCGAACCTGAAACCCTCTGCTTAGAAGGCAGATGCTCTATCCAGTTGAGCTATGGGGCCGCAAGAAAAAGAATTATTTGAAATTGCTGGCGTAAGATTTGATGATGGTTTTTGGCTGTTTGGGCGGCACAACCACATACTCGATATGTTCACGCTTGGCATAGGCCTCAGCATCTTCTTGGGTGGCAAATTTCAATTTGATTTGGCTGTGCATATCGTCAGAACCAGACCATCCCATCAAATTATCAGGGGTTTTGGCCGCGGTTGGCTCAAATTCAAGAATCCATTTACCAACTTTTGCCTTACCAGATTGCATAGCGTTTCTAGCGGGTGAATAAATACGTGCTAAAGTCATGGCTTTCACTCTCTTGATCAACAAGGGTCTTACGACTCACATTCCATAATCGGCGGTACAATGACCAACAATCGCGCGCTGGTCAAGAAAACAATCATTGCTTTGATAAAAAATTGCATGCTTTCAGGCTGTTAGAACAAAAGAAAAAAGCCTCTCGCAGTTGAGAGGCTTTTTCTTCTTATCAAGAACATCTCTAAAGAAAGAGATGGTCGGGGAGACAGGATTCGAACCTGCGACCCTCTGGTCCCAAACCAGATGCGCTACCAGACTGCGCTACTCCCCGAGATAATTTGATCAAGGATAATTCCATGACCATCTGGAACGAGGCGCGTTTTAGGACAAAAGATCGGCTTTGACAATAGTTAAATTGCACAAAATGAAAAAAAGTCATTTTGAAACAAAAAAATGGGCAATTACGCCCATTTTCCTGCTCTTTTTAAAGTGCTCAATTAACCATCATCATTATTTTCTGCGGTCACGGGTGGATGAATGGGTGTGAACCACTTTCCAATCCCCTTCTACACGCCGAAATATAAATGTCTCATACCCTGTTTTATCAAATTCAAAGCCAGACTTTTTCACCTTACCCTTAACGGCAATATCAGCCACGGCCCATGCCATGTTTCCTTCAAAATGCATCTCTACCTCACCAAAATCGATGGTTAAATATTCCATGGCGTCTTTTTCAGGCTCAACATGATGCTCAATCAGGTCGGTTAAACTATCGTTCTGACCACCTGTTTCAACAAATCGAGCACCATCAAAGTCTAAGAAATGTTTGCGAAATGGTGCGCCATCGCCATTTTCCCAGCCATGCTTCACACCCTGCAAAATTTCCATAATCTGCGCTTCATCTTTTTTGTTGTTAAAGGCCGTGGTCATAGCAAAGACCGCAATAATGGCTAAAACATTCATTATTTTCATAACTCTCTCCCCGTAAAAAAATAGTCGCATAGACACTATACATGTTCCGGCATGGCAGGCAAAAAAAACGGCTTGACCATATTTCCTATATAAGTAACAACAACTCTAATATTTAAATAAAGAGGGTTTATTGATGAGAAAAGTTTTTGCCTTAATGGTGTTATGTGCAGTGGGATTGTCTTTTAACGCCAACGCCCATGTGAAACTGTTAAAATCAAACCCAGAAAATGAAACGGTCTTAAAAAGCGCTCCGCAAAAACTCTCGTTAGAATTAACCCAAGTCGCAAAAATCATGAAAATCACTCTCACTGGTGACAATGGCATAAATCATGAGATTAGCGACCTTCCAAGTGGGATGGTGAATAAGCTTGAGGCTAGCCTTCCCGATCTAACCACAGGCAGTTATGTAATTGAATGGCGCGCGGTGTCTAAGGACATGCATCCAATTGCAGGCAAAATCACCTTTATCATTGAAGAATAAGTATCTCCCGGATGAGCATCGAAACATTATATTCGATCACTAAAGCCATATACTTTCTTTTGGTTCTACAAACGGCTGGCGGCTGGCTTTATTATCACCTGTTTGCCAGCCAACTTCATAATTCTGAGGAAGGTTTAAAACAAGCGCTGATCAAACTAAGCTATATCAGCTTTTTCTATGCACTTGTTTTTCAATGGTTTGATGCTGTTAAATTTATGGGCAGTTATGATGCAATTGCCGATCTAGCATTACAAAAGATGATTTTGCAGTCTAGTTTGGGTCTGTCAAAAACAATGACTCTTTTGGGCCTTGCCTTCATTATGTCCTCTATCAAAATAAAACAACAGGCAAAGACCATCACGGCGACCATTGGCATTGTCTTGATAGCCCTCTCCTTCACCTATACAGGCCATACAAGTGACCATACGGAAAGAGTGTTTTTAGCGCCTGCCCTTTTCAGCCATATCATGATTATCTTCTTTTGGTTCGGCTCTTTATTGCCATTGATCTTGTCATTACGACTGGAAGAAAAAGCTACCCTTCATCGCCTTATAACCAGTTATTCACGCATCGCCAGTTGGCTGGTTCCTGTTATTTTTATCAGCGGGATATATCTGGCCTTGACCATTATGGATGGCTTTGCTTTCACAGATCATATCTATGGAAATATTTTATTGTTTAAGGCTGTTATTTTTGGGGTTTTAATGTTGTTGGCAACAATCAACAAATGGCGTTTAGGGCCTGCCTTAGAGAGTAACGCAAGAGATGCCTCACTAAAACTGCAAAGGTCCATATTGCTAGAATTTGTTCTCATTGTTTTGATGATTATTGCCACAGCAATTTTAACCAGTAATTTTTCACCGAATTAAAAACCTTTACCACTATCTTTTACAGCAAAAGCATCCTTTAGCTTTTTAACAGTCATAGGATCAAGATTTTTTGAACAATAAAAATATGTTTGTCTCTCTAGGTCTTTTGAAAGCGCTTCAACAATGATTAAATCGCTGCCTTTTTTCAAGGTGTCGCGGAAATAATCGGCCTGTTCTTTGAACAATAAGACATAATCAACGCGATCATAAATGACCAGACGCGCCATATCAAGGTCAGAGCCACTGACGAATATTTTATTATGAGTAACCGCCTGATGATTATCTGGAATTAAACCGCCATAAGTTGCCCCGGAGATAAACCCCCCTGTCAAATTTTGAGCAGCAACCACCTGTTCGACCGTATCATAACTTTGAAACAAGCCTTTTTTTGACGCTTTGGTGGCAATATATAGCGCAGAAGACGTCCTAAAGGGCGCCACTATTTGAGCGCTTTCCAAGCGTTCAGGTCTTTGAGAATAGCCCGCGGCGCAATAGGGCTTAGCACTATTTTTTATGGTTCTGAATAATCGTAGATAATTAGACTGTGTCCAATTTACTTTTAAAGAAGCTTTTTCCATCACAGACATAACATGGCGATAACTTAAGCCTGTTAATTGACCATCTTCTTGGACATAAAAATAAGGCGGATTTAAATCATACAGCATGTTCACTTGATCGTCTTCAACAGCCAGCAACGGCTGGCCAAATAAAGCCAACCCTAACGTTAGGTTTTTCAACAATTTTCTGCATAATTTTTGCGTCATTTTAATCCTTAGTAGCCATAAGAGTATTTAGGGCTTTTATACGCAAAGTAAAATTAAATTTTTATGTCATTTTACTAAAGAGGAATGGCAAAATGTTCTGTTTGATCATCCGGGGTAATCAAATCTTGTAGCGCTTTTCTAGGTGCACCTGTGAATAAGCTTAACTCTTCAATACGATCAAAGATTTTCACCTTGGTATTTCCCAACTGATGCGACCCTGAAACGAGTCTATAAATTCTATCAAATGACTTAGGATTATCGCAATAAAAGGCTGATGGGTGATTATGACCTTTATCAACTTTGGCATTTTTTTGCAGCGTATTTATGAGATCAATTTGTTCGTCTGTAAGCTCAATTTGGGCTTCATTATCAATGATATAAATGGCAAATTTTATGTTTTTCCAATTGGTTTTTAACCATCCATTTTGAAGCATCATTAAGCATTCATCATTATTAAACTTACCAAAAACTTTATGAACAACACCGCCTTTTAGCGCATAAGATTTAAATGGCATATTCTATACCTTTTTTTTAGTTAATAGCTAGGGATGGCAGCCAATTATCGCCTAATAGTTATAATTAGGTTAACAAATGAAATGATCACAAAATCGTGAACTTAAGACACATTAATAGAACATCTAGCTAAAGAAGAACAGCTTCATCCTCGCCAAAATCTTTGCTTGTAATTAACTCTTGTAGCGCCCTCTCTGAAACCCCTGTGTAAAGACATAATTCTTTAATATTATCAATAAGCTTGACCGTTTTATTACCTATATGATGAGATCCAGCCTCAAGTTTTCTTAGACGTTGATATGAATCTGGATTGGTATAATAAAAAGCGGCTGGATGAAAATAGCCTTTATCTAATTTTGCGCTTTTTTGTAACTGATTAATTAGATCAATCTCTTTGTCGCTAAGAATCATTCTGGCACTTTTATCAATTATATAAATGACAAATTTAACTGAATTCCATTCAGTCTTCAGCCAGCCATTTTGAAGCATCATTAGACATTCATTATAATTTATGTCGCCATAAACTTTATGAACGACTCCGCCCTGTAATAGATAGGATTTATAAGCCATTTTAAGATCATTTGAACTAGAGGTTATTTTAAGTCATTTTTTATTGTTAAAACTTCTAACAATAATCATTGAGAAAACAAGTACTTACACTGCGGCACTTTGTCGCGCATTAATCCAGATTAAATTTTCAAATCCTTGACTTAGAAAACCACCAGAAATTACTCAACAACCGTGGCAGAAGGCGCCAAGTCTTCCGCTTTTTTCTTGCCCAGTCTTAAGTCATCTATCACCAGACATACCGATGGCGTCACAAAAAGCACCATGATACTGGATACTAAAATGCCAAAGCCTAAGCTTACCGCCATGGGGATTAAAAACTGTGCTTGCGTGCTGGTTTCAAATAACAAAGGACCTAAGCCTAGAGCCGTTGTTAACGAGGTCAGCAAAACCGGTCTAAAGCGCCTGACAGAGGCCTCTGCGGCGGCAGCGATGCGTTCCATGCCCTGCTCTGACCGCAGGCGATTATAATAATCAACCAACACCACCGAGGCATTTACAGCAACCCCCGATAAAGCGACCATACCAAAGAAGGAAACGAAGGATAACTCAAAGCCCAAAACAAAATGCCCAACAATGGCCCCTGCAATACCCAAAGGAATGGATACCATAATGGCAAAGGGTTGAATGTATGAGCGCAGCTGAATGGCTAAAATTGAAAAGATTAACAGCATCACTAATAAAAACCCACGACCAAGGGACGCAAAGTCTTCATTCTGCTCACGCGCCGCCCCTGCTTGGGTATATCGCAATCTTGGATACTCAGCCGACAAAGCAGGTAAAACCTCATCCATCAGCAAGGCATTGGCCGCGGTTGGCTGCATGCTGGCATCACCACCATCAAGGCGTGCGGTAACGCGAATAACCTGCAAGCCATCGACACGCTCAATAGACGATAAGGCCTGACCCTCTTGATACGTGGCAACCACAGACAAGGGCAACAAGTCACCATTATTGGTACGAATGCGTAAATCTTTCAGGGTCTCTTCTGAACGGCGCTCTTGATCTGGATAGCGCACATAAACCTTTACCTCATCACGGCCCCGTTGAATACGTTGTACTTCCTCACCAAAGAAAGCTTGGCGCACTTGGCGGGCTAAATCACGATTGGTAAGACCTGCGGCACGTCCAGCATCGGTTAGGGCAAAAACCAATTCTTTCTTACCAATGTCAAAGCTGTCTTCAATTTCGTATGATCCTGGAACCTGTTGTTCAATACTTGCTTTCAAGGAGCCTACAGCAGCGGCCAGTTTTTCACCATCTTCATGAAACAATTCATAATCAATGTCCGCCCCAAAGCCACCAATGACTGAGTTAAAGCGCAGGCGCTCAACACCTTCCACGGTGCCAACATTTTCACGCCAGCGTCGTTCAACCTCACGAGCTGATAGGGTTCTGGCACCATAAGGCAACAATTCAACCCGCAACTGACCAATGTTATTGGCTGCATTAAAGCTGCTGCCCCTTGCAGGGTCTCCGCCGCCAGAGGTTCGCCCACCAACAGTCACAGATATAGACTTGGCAACATTTTGGTTTTCTTCTTGGTTAATTTGATCAAGGGTTACATAAAGCGCATCTTCAATTTGACCGACCACGCGCTGTGTTTGCTCCAACGGTGCGCCTTTTTCCAATTCAATAGACACCGAAATATCATTGCCCTCAATAAAGGGGAAAAAGCGCACACCTACTGTGCCATTTGCCACCATCACAATGGATAAGACAAAAAAGCAAAAGGCAGCAAAAACAGTGACATAGCGATTGCGGCCTGTAAAACTTACGGCACGGCGTAAATAATTATCTGTAAACTTATTGAGGCCGTCAGAAACCTTGCCTTGCAAATCTGCCATCACGCCCTTAGACCACGAACCGCCCTTACTTAAGTGTGACGGTAAAAGGTAAAAAGCTTCAAAAAGTGAAACCACTAAAATACTAATTACCACAATGGGGATAGAGCGTGAAATTTCACCAAATGTGCCACCCGCAAACAACAAGGGTGAGAAAGCAGCAATAGTGGTTAAAACACCGACAAACACAGGTGCCCGAACCCCCATAACGCCTTTTAGCGCGGTTAATTTCGCGTCTTGACCGGGCTTTTTATTGGCCTCAATATTTTCACCGATAACAACGGCATCATCCACCACCAGCCCCAGCACAATGATCAGCGCAAACATTGACACCAAGTTTAGAGTCACATCCAGCAAAGACAACACGATAAAGCCGCCTGTAAAGGCCGTGGTAATGCCCACACACACCCAAAAAGCCAACCGCAGATCCAACATCAAAACCATAAAGCTAAAGACCAGAGCAAAACCGAACAAGGCATTGCGTAATAGTAAATTTATGCGCTCGCTGATTATTTTACTTTGATCTCTAAATTCAGTCACCTCGACGCCTGCTGGTGGGGTATAATCAGCCATAAACTCATCCACGGCAGAGCGAACCTTCAGAATATCTTCTGCCACAGGCTTGTTAATATTGATAAACACCGCTGGATGGCCGTTATAGCTGTTATAAACCATGTTAGGCACATAGCCATCCACCACACGGGCAATGTCACGCAAATACAATACGCCGCCATTTTCATCTGTTCGTACGGCGATGTTCTCAAAATCAACGCCTTCTTTACGCAATTCATTAACCCGCAACTGGATATTACCAGAACTGCTGATAATTTCACCACTGGCAAGATCAATTGACGCACTGCGAATGGCCCGCGCCACATCATCAAAACTAAGGCCATATTGCTGTAATTGCTGTTCGCTTATTTCGATCGATAGTTCATAGTCGGGAGCGCCAGCCAGTTCAACCAGAGAGATATTCGGATCAGTCAAAAGGTCACGTTGGATGTCTTGCGCAGCTTGGCGCAAATTATAAACATCCATCTCCCCCGTCACCACCAATGAGGTCACATTGCCTGTTGGCTTGGGCGCGGTTACCTTAGGCTTTTCTGCATTTTCTGGTGGGAAATTGGAAATGCCATTGACTACTGTTTCAATGTCATCTTTTAGGTCATCACGGTCTGCAAAATCATCCAATTCAACGACGACATAGCCACGGCTTTCTGCGGCGGTTGAGGTGATTTTCTTGACCCCATCAAGACCAACCAAAGATTCTTCAACACGCCTGGTAATACCCTCTTCCACCTCGGTTGGCGTTGCACCGGGGAATAATACAGAAACCGTCACCGTGTTCGGGTTGATCACAGGAAAGGCCTCGGTTCTAATACCTGTAAGCGATAAATAACCGCCAACCAAAATCAAAAAGGTCGCCAAGGATGCCGCAATGGGGTTGTTTAAAAAACCATAGATTAGGCCACGTTCTTCAAACGATTTGTCTGCCTCAGTAAGCATTGGACACCTCGTTTTCATTTTGAACGCGCACCGTTTGCCCAACAAAGGCATTGGCTGGTTTGGTTAGGGCTATGCCCCCGTGTTGATCAAAGGGTGCTACAAGCACATCTTGCCCATCATAGCCCAAAACAGATAATGATACCTTGTTTAGCTTGTTTTGAGAAACAACCCAAACAGACGACATGCTCACCAATTTTGAAGGGATACGCACCGCCTCAAGGCTGTCCGTTTTGATAATAACTGCTTTAAGGAAGGTGCCAATGGCTAGTTTATCTGTGCTTGTCGGCTTGATATAAGCCATGCCCATACGGCTTTTAGGGTCAATTTGTGCGCCAAACCCTACAAGACGACCCAGTGCAAGACGTTGGCTCGGATTATGGATTGGATAAAGAGATACGCTATACTGATCTTTATCGGCCATGGTTGCGATATTTTCTGCCGTAATGGGGCTTTCTATTTCAACGCTATCGCTGGAATAAACCATGCCAACTGATTGATTAATGCCGACCAATTGCCCTACACCAATGTTGGTTGATAAGACCTTGCCATCAAAGGGCGCTAAAATGGTGGTACGCTCAAGTGCCAATTCTGCGGCTTTTCTGGCGGCAATGGCCTTGTCTAAATTGGCTTTTGCGGCAATCATTTGCGGCTCTAAAATGGCTAGTGCGGGTGGTTCTGTATTCGGGTAAACTTTACGCCAATCACTTTCAGCAATGTCAGCTTTTGATTTTTGTAAAATATAATTGCTGTTTGCTATGGCCTCATCTGCCTTGGCCTGCTCAAGGCGAATGGTGAAATCTTGACTATCTAAGGTAAATAGTACATTGCCCTTTCGAAATTCGCCACCTGGGCGAAAAGCATCAGATATGCTGGCAACACGACCTGTAACCTGGGCTGTAACATCAATTTTTGTGCGGGCGACTATCTCGCCATTAACCTCAATAACAGGTTGATAGTTTTCGCTTGAGAAATAATCAACGCTCACAACAGGGGCTTGGTTTCTGTTCAGCGTTGGACCTTCAGATGTTTGTTGCTGATTATTTGGCTTTAACGCTTCTGATAGAAAAAAGGTAAATCCAACAATTCCCATTACCGACAATAATTGCAAAACACCAGTGTTTAATCGAACTTTCATTGCTCAGAACCCCACGCCCAATTGATTTCTTAGATTTCACACACTCTCTCTGCTTACTGATTTAGCGGGTGAATGGATCAACAAAATATGAGATCAGTGTCTCTCTCATTTAATTAAGCGCGTAATAGTTTAAAGCTGCCCTGCACGCTGGCGACAGGTTTTTGTCTTGAAACAATTTCCCCTTCAACAAAGATTAAGGCTTTATCACGACCCGTTATGCGGGCGCGCCCTTCCACCCACTGCCCTAAAAGACCGGGGCCGATAAAGTCAGTGGTTAAGCGAACAGTTACAAAAGGCGGTTCATGCATAGACATAACCGCGCGGGCCAGCAACACATCCGCAAAAGTCATCACCATGCCACCGTGTGTCACTTTTGCTTGGTTACAATGTTTTTCTTCCACCAAAAAACCACGCGCCCACGAACCGTCATCGATTTTTTTTTCGTAAAGCGGCCCCAAATGCCCAGCAAATGGGTTAGACGACTGAATGGGCTGAAATCCTTTTGGTATCAAGTTACTCATAAAAACTTCCTATGAATTTTGCAGGAGAAATCGACATAAATGTAACCGATGATGACCAATTTACCATAAAAAAAACGCGCCAACCTTTGACGATGGCGCGTCTCTTTAAAATCTGTTTTTGGTATTGGCTAGGAATTTGCCTCTTCAATTGAAGTTGCTATCTTGGCAACCAAAGGACCACGCTCACCCTCACCGATGCTAACGGTAATTTCTTGACCGGGATAAATTTCTTCAATGCCCGCATTGCGCAATGTTTCCATATGTACAAAAATGTCTCTGGTGCCTTCACCACGAGACACAAAGCCATACCCACGTAAACGATTAAACCATTTCACGGTAACTGGCTCAGGGTCACCAACCACATCTGGCATGACAAACTGCCCAATACCATCTTGCCCTTGATCCATTTCAACAGCCGTCGAAAGGTCAACCTCGCTAATTCGAATAGCTTGACGTCCTTTAGGCCCCTTAACAACCTGCACATCAACAGTAGCCCCCTCAGGAAGAGAGCGTCGACCAATTTCGCGCAAAATTGAGAAATGGATTAAGATATCAGTACCACCATTCGGGCATTCAATAAAGCCATAGCCTTTGATACCATCAAACCACTTTACTTTTCCTGTTAACTGCTCGGCTTCGACTGGGATCGAGCTAACAGTACTCGTGTTATTTTCACTCATTTTTATACTCCTAAGACAAACTTTCGTCTTACGGTCATTGTTGTTTCGAGCATATACTAAGGGAGTTATGCTTCCTTTTATTGTCTACGTTATAACAAATAGGCCGGATTGGTGTAATTCCAATCCGGCCTATAATTATCACAATTTTGTGATTTCTTTAGTGTACTTGCATGTCAAATCTAGCATAACACGTAGATTAGTGTGAGTTTTTCACCGCATCTGATGTCATTTCTTCCACAGTGTGGTGGTTGATCAAATGCTTGTCATATAACACATCAGTATATGGCACCAACAAGTTGCTTACAGCTAAATAACCAACCAATGTCATGACAATGGTGTATGGCAAAGCAAGCATAACCATGCGGCCATAAGACAAACGAATTAACGGTGCAATAGCCGATGTTAGCAAGAACAAGAAGGCAGCTTGACCATTAGGAGTTGCCACTGATGGGATGTTAGTACCTGTGTTAATAGCTACAGACATTAAATCAAACGTGTCACGATCGATAACACCATTTAACAAAGCGTTTTGTACTTCACCCACGTAAACAGTTGCCACAAACACGTTATCAGAGATAGCTGATAAGAAGCCATTTGCTAGATACAGTGATGTGATTTGACCCGTGCCCTCAAGGCTTAATACCCAATCTGTTACAGGCTGGAACAATTTTTGGTCATTAATCACAGCAACAACAGCAAAGAACACCACCAATAACGAGGTAAATGGTAGCGCTTCTTCAAATGCCTTACCAATGGCATGTTCATCGGTTACACCGCTAAAGGCTGTGGCAAGAACGATCACAGACAAACCAATGATACCAACGGCTGCAAAGTGGAACAATAAACCAATTACCAACCAAACAGCGACAATGCCTTGAACAACCAATTTAGCATTGTCCATTGGAGTACGCTTGCTGTCCATATAAGCTTCATATTCAGCCAAAATTTTATAAACGTTCTCGGGAAGCTCGGTTCCATAATCTAGGAACTTCACTTTTTCCAATACAATAACGGTTAGAAGGCCTGAGATCAAAACAGGGATCGTTACGGGTGACATGCGGAAGAAGAATTCGATAAAGTCCCAACCAGCACGGTTACCAATGATAATGTTTTGTGGTTCCCCCACCAAAGTACAAACACCACCAAGGGCGGTACCAACAGCGGCGTGCATTAAAAGGCTGCGTAAGAAAGCGCGGAATGTCTCAAGGTCGTCATGACCAAAAGTTAAGGTAGCGTCATCACCGTGATCATGATCATGGTGAAACTCTTTACCAGAAGCCACTTTGTGGTAAATACCATAGAAACCAACGGCAATGGTAATAATTACGGCGGTAACTGTTAAGGCGTCCAAAAAGGCAGACATTACAGCAGCACTACCAGAGAACATCAATGACAAGGCAATCTTAGACCGAACTTTAATCAAAAGCTTGGTGAAGATATACATCAACATGTCTTTCATGAAATAGATACCAGCAACCATGAAGACCAATAGCAAGATCACTTCAAGGTTCATTTCAATTTCATGATATACCATTTCTGGCGATGTCATTTTCATGAAGACAGCTTCAATGGCCAATAAACCACCCGGTTGAAGGGGATAACATTTCAATGCCATTGCTAGGGTAAAAATAAACTGACCAACTAACGCCCAGCCAGCAACATAAGGCCCCATAGTGGCAAGAATAATAGGGTTAAGAATCAAAAACCCGATGATGGTAAATTTATACCATTCGGGAGAATTCCCCATAAAAATTCGAGCATAGGGATTAGTTAATGTTCGCATGATTGTACTCTCTATATATGTTTATCATAAGTTTTAAGTTCTTGAATCACCGCTTGTGTTTTAGAGGAGACCCGACCATAAAATCAAGAGAAACCGAACAAACGTCTTGATTTTCTTATTATATCATACCCAAATAGAGAGAAACTAGTTCAATATTTGTTAAAAAATTATGAGAAAAATTTATGGAATTTAATGGTCAAACTGAAATCCCTCTCGCCCGACAAAAAGTTTGGGATGCGTTGAATGATATTGCTGTTCTGAAAGAATGCATCCCCGGTTGCGAGCAATTAGACTGGGTTGGTGATCATGAATTAGAAGCCGCCATCACCACAAAAATTGGTCCCGTTAAAGCAAAATTTAAAGGAAGCATCACCCTTGAGGACCTTAACGAACCCAAAAGCTATACCTTGTTTGGACAAGGTAAAGGCGGTGCCGCAGGGTTTGCAAAAGGCAAAGCGCATGTGTCATTGGAAGAACTTGGCGATGACATGACCACCCTCACCTTTGAGATTGATGCAAGCGTTGGCGGCAAACTGGCCCAAATAGGGGCCCGTCTCATTAAAGGCTCCACCCAAAAATTGGCCGATCAATTTTTTGAAAAATTTAAAGACGTTGCTATTGAAAAACACGGCTAAAAGGATTTGTCCCACCCATGACTGCGACCCCCTTACACTTTCACACAACCACCACCGCCCCGCTCAACAAAATATTTGAGTGGACACAAAAGGATCACCGTGTTGCCCTTGCCACTGTTATTAACACATGGGGATCGGCACCGCGCCCAGCAGGCAGTTTTCTAGTTATTCGCGATGATGGTAAATTTGAGGGCTCTGTCAGTGGCGGCTGTGTTGAGGGCGATGTCATTGCCAACGCGCAAGAAGTGATTGAAAACAACCAATCAAAATTACTCACATACGGTGTATCTAATGATGATGCGTGGTCTTTGGGGCTTGCCTGTGGTGGTAAAATAACCGTGCTGATAGAACCCGTTGGTAATGACCTTATGTCCTATCTAAAGCTAGCCAGCCATTTTGATCAATCACGCACCGCCTATGCTTTTATCCAAGACCCCGACATTGGGACAATTGGGCTAGAAGAGTACCAAACAGCCCAAACGATCCCTTATGATGACAATCATTTCATTAACATCATTCATCCCCCCAAAAGACTTTTTGTTATTGGGGCCGTCCATATTGCCAAACATCTGGCACCGATGGCAAAACAAACTGGCTTTGATGTTACCATCATTGACCCAAGAAGTTCTTTTACCGACCAAGATGGCTTTGATGGCATCACAATGATCACTGATTGGCCCGATGATGTTTTAAGTGACATTAGCCCGGATCAACACACCGCCTTAGTTACCCTAACCCATGACCCTAAATTGGATGACGCGGCCCTTTTAACATGGCTAGGTGGTGATACATTGCCTTATTATATTGGCTGTTTGGGTAGCCAAAAAACCCACGCTGCCAGAGTTAACCGTTTAATCGCGGCTGGCATTGATAAAGAAATTATCGACACAATTGATGGCCCTGTCGGCATAGACATTGGGGCAAAAGGGCCTGAAGAAATAGCTGTGTCAATATTGGCACAAACAATTGCCCATTACAGAAAACCGCGCTTTTAGGGATAATTTATGCGTTTTGGCTTATTTGACATATCACAATCACTTGGTGGCGTAATTGCTCATAAGCTTAAAACCCCCAATATGAGCCTTAAAAAAGGCCACATCATTGATCATGAAACCCTTAAGCAGATGAAACATGATAAGGTTTCAAAGGCGTATATCGCACTGCCTGACAAGGATGATTTAAACGAAAACCTCGCTGCCACAACCTTGGCGCAAAGCCTACACCTAAAAAATTGTCGCATTAGCCACCCCCATCATGGGCGGGTCAATATATATGCAGAAGAAAACGGCCTGTTTCGGGTTAATGAAGCATTGATCAACCGCCTTAATGAACAAACAGAAGACATTGGCATTTCCACCTTGGCAGATCAAACCATTGTGAAAGTAGGACAAATGCTTGCAACCATTAAGGTTATACCCTTCTTTGTAAGCGAAAAAACTATTAACAAACTTGATCAACAATGCACAGAACAACTGGCTATGGAAACAGCCCCTTTCAGCGCGCATAACAGCCAGCTAATTATGACCCAGAATGACTATGATGGTGCCACGACAACATCAAAGGGCTTAAAAAAAATCACCACAAGCCTTGCCTCACACCTTGCCCCTTTTGATCAACCCGCAATAGGCCAACCACAGATTATTAAACATCATGTTGAAGATATTGAGGCAGCCTTAGAAAACACCGTGCAAGGCGACAGTGATATCATCTTCATTTTAGGGGCATCCGCCATTCAAGATCGCCATGACGTCATCCCCTCAGCGATTGAGCGTATAGGCGGCACTATCATTCGATTTGGCATGCCCGTTGACCCCGGCAATTTATTGTTGCTGGCACGTCACCAACAAAAATGGATTATCGGCTTGCCTGGCTGTGTTAGGTCACCAAAGATCAATGGCTTTGATTGGATTTTAAAGCTTATTTATGCCAACCAACCCATTGACGCCTCTCTCATCGCATCTCTGGGAGTTGGTGGGTTATTAAAGGAAAGCAATCAAAGGCCAGAACTTAGAGACTTTACCCGCCCATCAAAACCTACAGGAAAAATAGCCGCCGTTATTTTAGCGGCCGGCCAGTCAAAACGGATGGGGGAAGAAAATAAACTCTTAAAACCGTACCATGGGAAAGCCTTAATCAAGCATGCTGTTAACAATGTGAAAGAGGCCGGTATTGAAACAATCTTGGTCGTAACTGGCCACCAGGAAGATGCCATTAAGGATGCCCTAATTGATGAAGATGTTAGCTTAATCCATAATTCCTTGTTTGAAACAGGACAGGCCAGCAGCATCAAGGCTGGCATTAAACACCTACCCAAAGATATTGAAACTTGCTTTATTGTCTTAGGAGATATGCCGCTAGTTGGGCCTGAAGTCTATCAAGGCTTATCGGCAGCCATTGATATTGCCAATGGTCAAACAATCGCCGCCCCCACATGGCAGGGTAAACGGGGAAATCCTGTGCTGTGGCATAACTGCCATTTTTCTGAACTTTTATCGCTAGAGGGCGATACAGGGGCCAAGAATTTGTTATCAAGGCTATCAGAAAGCCTTGTGTTGGTGCCCAATGATAAAAAAAGCATCTTGGTTGATATTGATACCCAAGATGCTTTCGATAATCTTCGTTTAGATGAATAAGCTTATAATTCTATAATCTGCTCGATTACAAACCCCCGAGACGGAGGATATTTGCGTTCCATGATGCGGCGCGCGTCATTTAAATCACGGGCCTCAACTTCGATATAATGTAGATCTGCCCAATCATTGGTATACATGTCATGACGTTGTTTCTTGGCGACCAAATTACGAACATCACGATTATAAATCATCGCTTCAAATAGCATGTTAATTCTCACTAAAATTATATTGTACCCGAGATAGTCTTTATATACGGTGAAACTAAACACAAAATCGTTAACATTTCGTTTACGATTAATAACAATTACAGCTCAATTATTAATGACCTTTAGAGCAATATCAATAGGAAATCCTGCCCGCGCCAATGAGCCTATCTCTTTTTGTAAGATTTTTTGTCGCTCCTGATAATCCTCTGGTAAGGCCTTTATCCTGTAGTCACCCAAACGTTTTTTACGCGCATGCTTAATAGCAGCTTCAAGCTGATACTCTCCAGTTTCAATATCCTCGCCTTTAAAATGCTGGTTTAATAAGGACTCAATCACATCAGCAGAAATATGTTTAGAATACAGATAATCATAAATATATTTTAATGACTTACCCCGCGCCAACAAGCCTTGAATTTTGCCATCCGCATAAGACTGGTCATCAACATATCCTAGACGTTTTGATTTACTAATAACTTCCTCAATCCATGTATCAACCTGGTCAGGAATAGAATCACCAGTTTTTAAATGATGCTTATAAACCTTTCGCTTAAGAACACTACGGAGGTTTCCTTCACTGCTTGAAAAGCGCTGAAGATAATAATAAGCCGCATTCTCTAACGATTTTTCTGTGATTTTACGCACTCACCTAATCCTGCTTAAAAAAACTCATTGCAATCACAATGGTATCAGGTCATACCCTTCAAAACAAATTGCCCTAGCAAATGATAACGGGTCTAACTATGCAAAATTCGTCTTTAAAAGCAATTGATATCCTTGCACTTGTTCTTTTAAGTGCTACATGGGCCAGCAGTTTTAGCTTTATTAAAATTGGCCTTGATAGCTTTGGCCCCTTATCCCTCGCCGCCACCCGCATCGTCATTTCTGCCGTTTTCTTGTGGGTTTTTCTTAAGCTTAAAGGCCATAGTTTACCCAGCGATAAACAATCATGGAAAACATTGTTCATCGCGGCCTTTACAGCAACCACCCTCCCCTTTGTGATGATCAGCTGGGGGCAACAATTTGTTGATTCTGGCACTGCTGCAATTTTGATGGCCTTTGCCCCCATCGCAACCGTCATTCTTGCTCATGCCTTAACGAGTGATGAAAAAATGACCCCATCCATCATCATTGCAGTGCTGGCTGGTTTTGCTGGGGTTTATGTGTTGTTTGATGGCGGCAACTTTTCTCTCCAATCTAAGCCGTTACAGGGCCAGATCATGATTTTACTGGCAACTGTTGGCTATGCCCTGTCTAATATCTTCATTAAACGCACCAATTATATGCACCCGATGGTTAGCGGCACAGGGGTTATGGTGGCTGCGGCAATATTAATTACACCAATCAGTTTAATTTTTGATCCTTTCTGGCATTATGACATTACCCCTCGTGGTTGGTTTGCCGTTATTTACCTCGGCATTGTTACCTCTGGATTAGCTGCGCTTATTATGGTATGGATAATATTCAGGCGGGGCGTAACCTTCATGTCGTTTAATAACTTCATGTTACCTATTTTCGCCATAATTTGGGGCTATTACCTTTTGGGTGAAGTGGCAGATGCCAATTCTTGGACCGCTCTAGCCCTCATTTTAAGTGGGCTTGGCATCATGATTGTGTCAAAAAAACACCCCCGGATGAAAATTAAAACGAATCACTTAAAATAAACCTTTTCTTAACCTAAGATGAATATATGTTCATTTTGGCAAAAAAATACTTGCCAATAATGTTAAAATCATAGAGTTTATAAGCAAGAGAAGAACAAAACACGGTTATGTTCTTGCTATAGGCTTTAAAAAACTGTATCTGACTGTGTCTTGCGCGGACAGTAGCAAACAATGATTAGTGATGATTATAGGTACACAATGATCACGTCATTCATTCCGCGATGCAGCTGAAATAGTGCAAAATTATTTAGCCCCATATTACCCTGTTGGTAATGCTACCAAGGCTAATTTAAAATGGTGAAGAAAAGTATGATCGAAGGCGCACCTACAAAAGATGAGAATTTTACTCGTCGTTATGCTGACTTTGAAACACTTGTTGATGCGCTGGAATATGCGGCATCAGGTTGTCGTGGTTTAAATTTTTATTCTGCGCGCGGTGAGCTAGATGTTCACGCAAGCTACACAGAAATTCGTGATCGTGCCAAATCTATTGGCCAGCGATTGGTAACCTTGGGTCTAAAGCCCGGTGACCGCATGGCCCTTATTGCAGAAACCAGTCTTGATTTTGTTTGCTATTTCCTTGCGACACAATATGCCTCTGTATTACCTGTACCAATGCCATTACCAACCTCTTTTGGTGGTCGTGACAGCTACATTCAGCAGCTTGAACGTCAACTGTTAAGCTGTGGCGCTTCTGCGGTTATCACCCCTGACAACATGAAAGAAATGGTTGTTGAGGCCGCAAAATCTGGCAATTATTTATTCGTTGGTTCTGATGCTGACTTTAATGCTTTGAACCTTGATTTATCTGTCCCTGTTCTTCCAAAAACAGATGATGTCGCTTACTTGCAATATTCATCGGGCAGCACACGCTTCCCACATGGCATTGCCATTACCCATAAATCATTGCTGTCTAACTGTGGTGGTATTGGTAAGATTGGCATGAACCTAAGCGATGATGACCGCTGCGTATCTTGGCTGCCCTTTTACCATGACATGGGCCTTGTCGGCACCTTTTTAACGCCACTGACCTGTCAGGTTACGGTTGATTATTTAGCGACCGAAAACTTTGCCCGCCGCCCTCTTACGTGGCTTAACCTTATGAGCCGTAACAAAGGCACTGTTAGCTACAGCCCAACCTTTGGGTATGACATTTGCGCGCGCCGTGTGGGTAAAGACGCCCTTGCGAAACTTGATCTTAGCTCTTGGCGTGTCGCTGGTATTGGTGGTGATATGATCCGCCCTGATGTGATGCATCACTTTGAAGAGGTTTTTGCAGACGCTGGCTTTAAACCACAAGCGTTTGTACCAAGCTATGGCTTAGCTGAAACCACCTTGGCTGTAAGCTTTATGCCACTGGGCACAGGCATTGTAACCGACAAGGTTGATGAGCGCATTTTAAACGGCGAGCTAACCCTTGAAATTGCCAATCAAAGCCATAGTGTTAATGGCAATGGTGCTAATGGTCATGCCAATGGCCACAGCAATGGCCACTCAAACGGCGCTGCCAATGGTCACATTTTCAGCACTGCTGCCAATGATGAAGACGGCATGCGTTACCGTGATGTTGTTAACTGTGGCGTTCCCTTGCCTGAATTTGAGTTAGAAATTCGCAGCGACGATGGTCAACTGTTGCCAGATCGCGCCATTGGTAAGGTTTTTGTGCGTGGTCAAAGCGTGATGACAGGCTATTATAATGACCCTGAAACCACCGATGCTGTTCTTAGCAAAGATGGTTGGCTAGACACAGGTGACATGGGTTATATGCTGGATGGTAGCCTTTATATCATTGGTCGCATCAAAGACATGATCATTGTTAATGGTCGCAACCACTGGCCACAAGACATTGAATGGGCCGCTGAACAGCTTCCTGGCCTTCGTAATGGTGATATTGCCGCAGTTTCACTGCCCGGTGAAGGCGCAGAAGAAGTTCCTGCGGTTTTGGTTCATTGCCGCCAACGTGACCCGGAAGAGCGCAAACAATTTGCTGACGACATTAAAGCCAAAATCCAACAAGAAACGGGCGTGCAAGTGCGTATTGAATTGGTTCCCCCAAGAACATTGCCACGCACATCGTCAGGTAAATTAAGCCGTTCTAAGGCTCGTCAACAATTCCTTAACGGTGGGATGATGTCATTATTGGCAGTCTAGTATGGGCGCTGAAGACACCTCAACACAATCACACTCCATTAAATCTGTTGCCCTTACTGGGGCAACGGGTTTTGTTGGCAAACGCCTAATCCCTCTATTATTAGACGCTGGTTTTAATGTCCGTGCGTTAACCCGTCGCCCTCAAACCCTAAACCATAAAAATCTTACATGGGTAGAAGGCGACCTGCAAAATGACACCGCCCTCACCTCACTCACAAAAAATGTGGACGCTATTATTCATATGGCAGGGCTAGTTAAAGCCTTAAGACGTGCCGATTTTATCAGTGTAAATGATGGCGGCACCGAAAATTTGATCAAGGCTCTTAAAACACAAGCTAAAGAAAATGCTGGAAGCAAGAAAGAAGGCCGTGGGAGCAGCGCAGTTAAGAAGACTGATGGTGTCCAAAAGCCTTTTTTTATCCATGTTTCAAGCCTTGCTGCGCGTGAGCCAAGCCTATCTCATTATGCCTATTCAAAGCATTTATCAGAACAAACTGTCAAAGATGCTTTGCCTGATGGTGGCTATTGCATCATTCGCCCGCCTGCCGTTTATGGCCCTGGCGACGAAGAATTTCAAAAGGTTCTAGACCCTATGCTTAAGCTTGGGTTAGCACCAAAAGCGGGATTTGGTGATAGCCGTTTCTCTCTTATTTATGTCGATGATTTAGCCCGTGCCCTGATCAAAGCCTTAAAAGCACCACCCATGGCAGATATTTATGAATTAGATGACTTTGGGCACGATCAGCATCATCATGGTTATAATACGGGCCAGCTTAAAAACATCGTCACAAGCTTTAGCGGGCGTTCGGTTATGACAATCACTATGCCAAAAACACTGATTTATCTTCTGGGTTATTTAGGTTCACTATGGGCGCAATTAACCCGCAAACCCGCCATGCTAACCCATAAAAAAGCGGCCGAAATTTGCCATCCCAATTGGGTCGTCAATCATCAAAGTCTCCAATCTTTCATGGACCAAACCAGTTGGTCACCATCAACCACACTTGAAAAAGGCTTGGCAAAAACACTTGGTGAGCGATCCAATATCTAAAGATATAAAAATATACAGAAGACCATAATTCTCACCACACATCTTAAGAATTAATCAGTTGATTGTCCCTATTCCCGCCACAAATTCCTTTTAGGCATCATTATGTTATTGATCACAAGGCTTTGTTAGTGGTAGATAACGAGTAATTATGTTTGCGATCATCAAAGGATGATGATTGAGCACTACAGGAGAGGCCCCATGGCATCGGATGCAAACGCCACCAACACTTTTGAAACCATTGTTGGTTTAATCGAACCTTTTAACCGCAAAAATGTGACCATCACACCAGACACCACTTTTCAAGGTGATTTGGATTTGGATTCATTAACAGTGATGGATTTGGTTGCGGCCATTGAAGACGAATATGACATTCTTATTCCATTGAACATGTTGCCTGACCTTGAAACGGTTCAACAAGTGGCTGACGCTGTTGATAAAATTAACCAAGAAAAATAATTAAGAAACACCGATATGAGCATTGATCTTTTCGATAAATTTGACCCGATCATCCAACGCCGTGATCAACTTCCAAAAGAAGCAGAAAACCCCTTTGCTGTTCAAATGGAAAAGGTTCTATCACAAACCGTTGCCATCATTAATGGTCGCGAAACTATTCTGTGTGGTACCAATAATTATATGGGCCAAACCTTTGACCAAGAAGCTATGGATGCCGCTAAGGAAGCCGTTGATAATTTCGGCACCGGAACAACTGGCTCACGGGTTTTAAACGGTACTTATAACAGCCATATTGAGCTGGAAGATGCCCTTAAAGAATTTTATGGCACTGAGCATGCCATGGTGTTTTCAACTGGTTACTTAGCCAATCTTGGCATTATCTCAACACTAGCAGGACGCGACGATTATATCATCATCGATGCTGATAGCCATGCCTCAATTTATGATGCCTGTCAGATGGGCCAAGCTAACATTGTGCGCTTTAAACATAACAGTGCCGAAGATTTGGAAAAGCGCCTAAGACGCCTGCCAGAAAATGTTGGTAAACTGGTCATTGTTGAAGGCATTTACAGCATGTTGGGTGATGAAGCCCCGCTTCCTGAATTGGTGGCAGTTTCGAAAAAGTTTGGCGCCAGCATCATTGTCGATGAGGCTCACTCAATGGGCTTTTGCGGTGAAACTGGACGTGGTGTTGCCCAAGCACAAGGCGTTGAAAAAGACGTTGACTTCATCATTGGCACCTTCTCAAAAAGTGTTGGTACTGTCGGTGGTTTTTGTGTTTCAAACCATCCAAAATTTGATGTTTTACGCCTTGTTTGTCGCCCCTATATGTTTACGGCATCTTTGCCGCCATCTGTTGTGGCCTCTGCCAAAACATCGGTTAAGCAATTGATGCATGCAGGCAACCGTGCCGCCGTTTTATGGGAAAATTCACGTGCCCTTCATAAAGGGCTTAAAGATGCAGGCTTTAAATTAGGTACCGATAAGGCCGAAAGCCCTATTACGGCCGTCTGCATTGATAGTGACGAAGTTTGCACCTTCTTTTGGTCGGAATTATTGCGCAGTGGTGTTTATGTTAACATGGCCTTACCACCTGCCACGCCATCAGGCTTAAATCTTTTGCGTTGCAGCGTATGCGCCAGCCACACACCAGAACAAATCCAAACCGTGGTTGCCACTTTCATTGAAATTGGGAAAAAATTGGATGTCATCTAGGTTTAAATAAACCAGTCAGCGCCCTATCTGCATCATTGTCGACATTTGCTGACACAAAAACACAAAGATAGCACTTAACATCAAAGACATTATAAAAGGCGCCTCTTAACGGATGGCGCCTTTCTTTTTTAAGGTTAACAACATGGTAAGCCCCGCAATGATAGGGAATTTACGGTGCCAAGGCTTAACCTCAACCTCAACCCCTGAATGGCGCGATATTTTCCAAGCCAAATAATCAATACCGCCTGTAAAGGTAAAGGATGCCTTGATCAAACGCGCCACACTAACAAACTTGCCATTCAGTCGGCGCCAAAACCAGCGACCAGACACTGACTTTTCTGGCGCGGTTTTTACATCATCATCTAATGCCGCCAATACCAACGGCGTTAAGTTGTCATAACGGGCCTTATCAAGATCGTATAATTCCTCGCCTTTACCCTTTTTCTCTGACCGCAACTCTGCGCTATAGGTTAAATCAAAGGCGGTGGTCCAAACCTCGTATGAGCTGCTTTTATCTTCACAATAAGGCAAGGCGTTTATCAACATGGTTTTTACTGCCTCAGCCAGAGCCATGTTAAGCTTATCGACCACAGTGTCTTCTTTTGCTAACATTATGACCGATGGCTGCGAAAAGCGCGCCCATATGGAAATGTTTAAACTTTCATCACTACACCGGCGCTGAAAATCAACCAATGACACCACGGCATATTTTGAGCGCACGGTCATGCCGTCCCATTCGGCTTCATGATAAAACACATTGGGCGGGATCATTTTATTGCCAACCGCTAGCAGGCTTGATCCATAGGCTGATTTATAATCATCAACGATGACATAAAAATCGAGCATCTTATCCTCAACCTCACCCGTTCTAAGGCAAGAGCCATAAAACAAAAGTGCCAAGGCATGATCACCATATTTTTCTTTAATCAGGGATGCCGCATGAACAATGGCCTCTGGTTGAGTGCGCGCTGTTTCAGCCGCCAAATAATCTATCAATCCCTTGTCTTGAACTTGCGTCATGATGAAACGCCCTCAATCTTTTTGGTCAGATCCACCATCAAATATTGTGGAGAAGCAAACAAGCGAACTGTTCCACCATCAGCCACATCATACAGTTCACCATCAAGGGTAACACTGTCGTTTGAACGAATAATCAATTCTTGGGTGCGGCGTGTTTGAACGCCATTGATAAACACTTTACCAAAAGTCCCACGCACCAGCCCCTTGATGGCACCCCAGATGGCACCAGGGCGATGTTCGACGGAAGAAAAACCTATGTCGCCATACCCCTCACGGCCATAAGGACGCATTCCCAAAAGCAACCGATCCATGGTGGTGGCAATAATGACCACAAAGCGGCCACTGAACAAGCCGCCACCACGTACATGAATTTCCGCATGGTCGGCATACATGGCTGATCCCTTTTTCTTACCGCCCATCATGGCTGATAAAAGAAGCGTTACGATGGCAAAGGGATGGGAAATAAAGTTTGGCCACCCCATTGGATAAATTTTCTTTCGGCAATGTTGAATGCCGTTAACGATAGCGGCACCGCCAAAGAACATGCCATATAGCGGGCGTTGACCTTGCCCAAAATCGACACCTAAAAAGGCGCGTTTAATCAAATGGCGCTGTAAATATCCTGCCGTGGTTAGCTCAACCAACCTTTTAAAAACCTCAATTGGTGTCCCTTTGGCCCCCAGGTCTTCTGCAATCATGTTGGTCTTGCCAGAGGGTAAAAAGGCCAGTGGTGGCACGCGCTCACCAAAGGGTTTTTCATTTTCCAATTCAGTAAAGCATGCCTGAATAGTCCCATCACCACCAGAAATGATCAGCACTTCTGGCTCAATACGGGCCATTTTCTTAAGCGCCATAGCCATATCACCTGCCACATCATGCCCGATGGTGATGTGTATCACCCCCTCAACCCGAGAAACGGTATCAAGTAGTGAATCAACACCTGTCGTATTTTGTGTACTTTTCGGGTTAACAATAATCCCAATACGCGGCGGGGCCATATATTTACCTTCTTTATACTTGCTCTCTTAAAGGCCCCTAGCAGCAATATCAGCATCTATCAAAGACGCACTATCGTCTGCGGCGGCGCTTTTTCTTATCGTCAGAGCTTTCTAAAACATAATTTAACGAAATTTGCATCTTCTTTACACCGTTTGCTGCAGAAAAAACAGCCTCTTCATGCTCTGGCGGTGCTAAATTTAATTCTGGATTGTTGGAAAAGCCAAATCCCTCGGAAAAAAAGTTTGCCCGACCATTGCCATTTCGATCATGAAGAACCACTAAGGCATAGTCGCCAGCTCTGGGTAAGGTTACACAAACCTGTTTGCTGTCTTTCTTGGCGGGCACATCAATCCGCACCAATTTCTTGCCACCTTCTAAAAAGTCATCAGGATTGTCACTATAAACTTGCAGGCGAAGATTGCCTTCATCGCTCATTATGTCCTCAACCGTTACCAAAACGCGGGCCGTTTTCATGTCTTTGGTCAAACATTGGGCTATTTGCTCTTGCTCTGGCCTGACATCAACCTCTGCCGCCGCCAATGCGCCAGCCATTGAAACAGCCCCTAAAAGCCCCGCAAAAATTTTAAACTGAGAGAAAACCATAAACAGCACCCTTTCGCGTATCCTGTTTAAAAAGCCACAACCAAAGCATAATAAATCACGTCTTTCATGATTTTGCCTTTTTTCTTTACCATTGCAATGATAAAGGATTTAACCATAATAAAAATATGTATCACATTCTATGAATGAATGCTGAACAATTTACTAATGAAACGGCCCTATGATTAGACGATTAGACCGCTATATCATTCGCGAAACCATGACCCCTTTGTTTATGACATTGGGTATTGCAGCGCTTTTGCTACTGTTGGAGCGCATGTTGCGCCTGTTTGATTTTGTGGTAAACCAAGGCGGCCCGGTTGAGGTTGTTTTTCAATTATTACTCAATCTCATCCCCCATTATATGGGATTAGCCTTACCCATTGGCCTGTTTATTGGAATTTTGGTTGCTTATCGCAAATTATCCATGTCCAGCGAGCTGGACGCCATGCAGGCTAATGGCATGGGGCTTTCACGGTTGGTGCGCCCGGTATTAATGCTGTCATTCGTGGCAATGTTGGTGAACATTATCCTTATTGGCTATATCCAACCCCACAGCCGTTATAATTATTATAGTTTGGTTTTCGACTTACGCAGTGGCGCCTTGGGCGCCAGTGTGAAGGTTGGCGAATTTGTTGATCTGGGTGATAATATGGTTCTGCGGGTTGATGAAAGCCGCGATAATGGCACTGAACTTTACGGCATCTTTTTAGAGCGCACCCAAAAATCTGGCAAAAAAATTGCCGTAACGGCTGAAAGTGGCGGTTTCTTCGCCACCAGTGATCGCCAAAATGTGGTATTGCGCCTGCAAAACGGTAAATTGGTCGACTTTGAAGAAAACAGTAATAAGCCAAGGGTGTTAACTTTTGAAAGCCAAGACATTGTTATTGACCTACCGGCCTTTTCAGAATTTCGCGCCCGTGGTCAGGTTCAATTAGAACTAACCTTAGATGAATTATGGAACACCCTGCAAACCATGGACCCCAACAACCGCGATTATAATGAAATTCGCGGGGCTTTTCATTGGCGAGTGATGAGCGTTCTAACCTTTTTAATGCTGCCATTTTTGGCGGTTCCCCTTGGCATTACCA
>CAKZLM010000114.1 GCA_937126915.1 uncultured Alphaproteobacteria bacterium | reverse complement strand
GCCAACAGCATGATCGCCATTCCCATTCCGGGTGATCATGATGCCTTTAGCCCCGGTGAACTAGCTTCAGAAGCCAGCAATGTGGGCCTGCAAGGCCGTGTTGCGGGCAATGTGCGCAGTGCTATTGAGATGATTGCTAAAGAAGCTGACCCAGAACACCCCCCTGTTATTCTAATTTGCGGATCGCTTTATTTGGCGGGGGAAGTCTTAAAAGAAGCGGGCGTCTATCCACAATAAACGCCCGCCCACAAAACTTTTCAAAACCGATTGGTTCGATTTATTTATTTTCTTCGATCCATGCCTGAATTTCAGACTTTGGCTTAGCGCCAACGATGGTCGAAACCGCTTTACCACCCTTAAACATGATCATGGTTGGAATGCCACGCACACCAAATTTAGTCGGTGCTTCGGGGTTTTGGTCAATGTTAACTTTGGCGATGGTCACATCAGCCAATTCATCAGACAATTCTTCCAAAGAAGGGCCAATTTGCTTACAAGGGCCGCACCATTCTGCCCAAAAATCAACCACGATGGGTTTGTCAGAGCCTAGTACGTCAGAGTCAAAATTTGCGTCGGTAATTTGGGTAGTTGGCATGTTTAATCCTTCATTACTTAATGTCAGCAGAGAGTGAGGCATCTAGTTGCTATCGGCCCCTTATTGAGTTGTTGCCCTTAAAGTAGGTATGCAATCGCCATTCGTCAAGCAGACAATGCGTTTTTTAGCATCTTCTCAGGTAAGGTCATCAGACGCATTTCCTCGGTCCACAACAAAGCACACTCAATTTCTTTATCAGGGTAAATATCCTGTAGGGCTTGGCTATAAACCGCCATTTGCTTGGCATAGCTGGCGGGTACCTGATCAAGGCTTTTGGCGGGCGGGCGATTGGTCTTATAATCCACCACCAAAACCTTTGTATCCATCACCACCAAACGGTCAATTTGACCTGCCACAGGCTTGCCTGCCACAATGGCAGAAAACGACACTTCTGCTTGGCTACCCACACCAAAAATGGGGGCAAAATGTGCATCCGTTAACAGCTTAGACAACTTTTTCCAAATGTCGTCTATTTGTTGGTCGTCCAGCTTATAAGCCCCTTTTGACAAATAATCCCGGGCTAAGGCCTCGCGTTTTTCAATAGGGCTTTCTGGCAATATTTCCAATAACTTATGAATCATCGTGCCGCGCATATAGCGGCTGATCTCTTGCTCTCGCCCTGCTAATGGGCTGGCGGCGACATCATCCAAATCATCCATTTTTGAGGGCGCAAGGGGTTTGCTAAGCGCCCCTTCTTGCTTCGGCAAGCTGGTCGCCCATAATGGCAGGGTTAAGGCTTGTGGTGTTGCTGCTTTAGGGCTTTTATGATCGGGTTTGGCAGGTCTTGTTTGCGCCACTTTCCATCGTTTAAAGGTGCCAAGCTCCAGCTCATCTTCTTCAACATTATTCAGTAAGCCAAAACCCTTCTCAATAAGGTTATACCAGCAATTTTCAGCGCGGGCTTTTTGCTTTTCCCAGCCGCACACATACAGCCTATCCTCAGCACGGGTCATGGCCACATACAATAAACGGCGATATTCAGCCAGTTCTGCGGCTTTGTTATGCTCTTTCAAGCCATTAATCGGTTCAGGATTGCCTAGGGCAGAACGATGCCAAACACACAAGCCATCTTCCTCTTCAC
>CAKZLM010000113.1 GCA_937126915.1 uncultured Alphaproteobacteria bacterium | reverse complement strand
ACCCAATCAACCTCGCCATCATGGCCCATAAAAACCCGCGCCACACCAATTTTGGCACCTTTTAAGGCATTGGCATCTAAAAATTGGGTATAGTCGTTGTGAAACTTACCAACGCTTTTTTGGGTTGAGGCATCGGCCTCATCAACACCCGTCATCACCCCAAGCGCCGCCGCCACATCATAAACACTGCGCGCCATGGGGCCCACTGTATCAAACGACAAAGCTAAAGGAATAACACCGTCACGGCTTAGCAAGCCATGGGTGGTTTTCAAGCCCACAATACCATTGGCTGACGATGGACCACGCACCGAACCGCCGGTGTCCGTGCCAAGGGCCATCATCCCAAAGGCCGCGGCAACAGATGCGCCTGATCCACCGGATGATCCAGCAGGGCTACGCTTAATATCATGCGGGTTATAGGTTGGCCCACCAAGCGAGCTGAGCGGTCCACCTGAGGCAAACTCACTCATATTCACTTTAGCAATGATAATGGCACCCGCCTCTCGTAGTTTCTTCACCAAAAAGGCATCATCAGGGGGGATTGATCCTTTCAGCAAAAACGAGCCAGCCGTGGTTGGCATATCCTTGGTATCTAAATTGTCTTTCAATAAAATGGGAATACCATGTAAGGGTGATCGACGCCCTTTTGAAAGGCGCTCAGCGTCCAACGCCTTTGCCTCGTCCAGCGCCTTTTCATTCAAGGTGAGAACCGCATTAATGGCGGGCCCAGACTTGTCATAGGCCGCAATGCGCGCCTGAAACATCTTCACTAACTGCTCAGAGGTCAAGGTGCCAGCATCCATTGCTGCATTAATATCAGCGATGGTAGCATCGGTTAAGGAAACCTCCTCCGCCCAAACCCTTGATGAAAACACCAGTAAAAAAAGTGCGAATGCCACCATCATCTTGATAAACCAAGATGAGATATTACCCCCCATAGAACCTGTCATAAATATCCCCCACAAAAAACAGTTTATTCATTGATTATTTAACGCGCCCACAATTCATGACACACACACAAACATCTGTCTAGTAAGCTTCCGCCTTGCTTCCGTTTTAAGATGCGAAACAAGAAAACAATAAGGAGCGCCTAAAGGAATGGTGATCCCGGCGTGATTCGAACACGCGGCCTACAGATTAGGAATCTGTTGCTCTATCCGGCTGAGCTACGGGACCACTGGTTGATTTTTATCAAGCCTTTTGGGCCACTTCAAGTGGCTTCAACCATTCCACTATAGCCGTAAACTTGAATTGCTGTGAAACGATGCATCATGCACAAAAACTTTAGGAAATAAAGTTAAAGTGGTGTATAATGAAACTTACGCTGGTTCCCACGAGGGTGCAAATGAGACAATTTTTTACACCCCTTTTGTTAGGACACCCCTTATTGAAAAATTTTATAGCGGGACGTTTGGACGCGTCTTATTTGTCTCATTGCCATGATGATATCATGCAGCGTGAGGTTTTTCGCCACATAGGGGACGACCTATCTGTGCAAGGCTTTAGCGTGCAAGAAGGGCTTTTACCCACCGACCTTGCGCATACCTTATTAAACCATATTCAAAGCAGCAACGGCCCTAACTATACCCCCGCCGCCATTGGCAGGGCCCAATCAAAGCAAAATGACCACACCATAAGACGTGATAAAACCTCGTGGATCAGCGCCGACCCAAGCCCCGCCGACCAAGCATGGCTAAAATGGAGCGAAGATTTACGCGCGGCTCTTAATCAAGACTGCTTGCTGGGCCTTCAACCCATTGAAAGTCATTATGCGCGTTATGATCAAGGTGACTTTTATCTAAAACATTTGGATGCTTTTAAATCCACCAACACCCTTAATCGGCGGGTGTCTTTGGTGTGCTTTTTAAACCCCAATTGGCAGCCCGAAGACAAAGGCGAACTGGTTCTATACACCGGAGATAGCAATGCAACCGCCATCACTGTTGCCCCCAAACTTGGCACCATTGCTATGTTTTTAAGCCAAGACATTCCCCACGAGGTGCTACCCACCAACACCACGCGCCACTCTATTGCGGGTTGGTATCGTTAAGAACTGATACAGTGTTTTGATAAAGGCGTTTATCCCAGACGCTCTCTAATTGCCCCTTTTAGGGCAAGCCGTTTTTGTGGATAATCTCTTTAAGGGATGGGTCTGGGTCTGCCAGCAATATATCAAAGGCAAAACGATCACCGCCATAAAGGCCTCGGTGGATCATTTTGGCATCAAAGACCAGCATATCACCGCGCTGTAAGGGCACCGAAACACCGCTTTTTAAATCCTCACTATTTGTGCGCCCTTCTTGTTCACAGCGCACAACCAATTCATCTTCCGTGTCCCAGCGCTGATGACTGCCAGGCACCAATTCAATACCGCGCTCATCCCTTAAGGCTATTCGAAAATGCAGGGCTTTAGGGCCAGACAGGGCTTTTTTCTGCTGATCTAACGACTTGCCATATTGGATATCACGATGCCAATAATTCTTTTGCTCTGGCTGAAAGGGATCAAAAAATAATTGCGTGCCAACAAACATTAACGGATCCGCAAAAAGTGCTTTTATATGACCCGCCATTTTTGGCGACCCAATAAACTGAAAAAGGACCAAACGCTGTTCATCGCTTAAATAGCTGGGTTCCGTCAAATAAGCACTGTTAATTGCGCCTTGCTGATAAAACTCTACATTGTCCTCAAGCCAAGCCCGATGAAACGCTCGCAAAACCTTTTCCAGCTTCAGCAAATCATCTTGATCAAAAGCATGTTTAACCAAGACAAAGCCATTGTTCTCAAAGTCATACCTGAACGACATAGCTACCCTTCCTAATGAAACCCGAGTGAAAGACTAACGCTAAAACTGCAACATGGAAACCACTTAAAAAACCACCTAAACAGTGCAAAAAGAAACAAAGACACTTATAAATTGAATCATCAATTGCAACTATTAGGAATATACGCTAAGATATTAACAAAGGGAGGGTGTAATGACTAAATCAAATGCTGTTCTTAAACTTGCGCTTATGACAACCATGCTCAGTGCCTGTACAAGTGCCAAACAGCATTTAACAGACCCCGGTTTTAAAACACCTGAATTAGCAGGCAATGCAGACTGTTCCGTTGGCTCTACACCAAGTGATTTAGAGCGAATTAGTTCGGTTATTTGCACACTAAGAAAAACCCGTTCAGGTCTACATGATCTGAGAGATAGTGAAGATTTTTCGGACGAACTTTATGACATACCAACCTTAGCTTTTGCTATTACTTCAGCCGGTCTCTTTATTCTTGGCGCGGCAAACGCTAACCTTATCCCAAGCTGGGGCATTGCCGCAGAAGATCTTGCTTTTGCAGCGGCCTCCACACAAATTGTCAAACAATATAGCAATCCTGCCGCTCAGCGCCTTGCGCTTACTTCCGCCATTAAAGGATATGGTTGCTTAATTCAAAATGGCGAAGAAACTTATCTAAAAATCCAAGAGATGGAAAAAGCAGGCTCATACATCAACGCCCATAGTCGTCTCACAGCTACGTTAAAAAGCTGGACCGCATATATAGAAAGTTTTTCCCCATCAGGAACACCTAAAAATCCTGACCCAAAATCACTCTTACCTCGAGCGAAGGCAACGCTTCAAGCGGCACAACAGGCCAATGCCTTCTTTCGGAAACAAGAGAACCAAGCTGGAAAAACAGCGTCATTTTTGAAAGAGGCGACTTTTGACATGATAGAAAACGCCCGCGATGTCGCTGTGAGAGGCAGCATCAACTATCAAACGATTGGCCAAACCATTCAAAACAGCATTAACACGCAACTGTCGTTTGACAGTGAGCCAAGCGCGATCACCAACAATGCACCGGCAACACAACCTGAAAAACTGATACAGTTAGATACAAATAATTCAGGTGGGCGTGCATCAGATAAATTTATCAATGATAACACCGAAAGACTGGTGAGAGGAAACACTCAATCCTACGATTTTATATCGTTCAACTTACTGATCACCGAACTTGATACATTAAACAGCAGTGTCGCGGCGGCAACCCCCAATTTAACCACCCAAACATCATTGTTTAAGCAATGCGCAAATCTTGTCGGCAATGCAGCCAAACCTACAGGAAGCTAATCATAATACAAATGAACAACACATAAATAGGAACAGAACATTGAACTCAAATCGTCAAAACACAAACTTTTTAAAGAAGTTTTTCTGGGCTATCATTGCGGTCATACTTGTTTGGCTGATAACTTTTACTTTGTTTATATATATTCCTGCACCTGAATGGCTTCCCATTGGTGACAGAGGCACTTTCGGAGATATGTTTGGTGGGTTGAACACTCTATTTTCTGGATTTGCCTTTGCTGGAATTATTATATCAATTTTAATTCAACAAAAAGAATTGGAACAAACTAATAAAGAACTAGGCATTCAAAACTTTGACCGCACATTCTTCTCACTCTTAACGGCATTCAACGAGATTATAAATTCATTATCACATACTAGAGAAGAATATATTGAAAATAAATTACAATATTCAGTTGATAAAACTTTCCCTTACAATTTAAGCCCAGGGAGATGGCACTTCAAATATTATTATGAAATCCTGAATAGAATAATGAAAGGAGAAGGTAGCATAGATCACACGTTAGAAACAGCCTATGACGAACAAGAAATGGGTGATAGCGCAAGGCAACATCAATACGAAAAATTTTGGGCCATATTCAGAGGACAATTAGGTCATTATTTTCGAACACTGTATAATATCATCAAAATAATTGACCTTTCCAAAGTTGCTGATAAAGACAAATACAGTAGCATTTTACGCGCACAATTATCGGATTACGAATTAGTACTGCTTTTCTACAATTGCCTTACACCTAGGGGAAAGAAATTAAGAGCATATGTAATTAAATACAATTTAATCAAGCATATATCCCTAGATTTATTAGCTTCACGAGAAGATGCTTATATTTATTACCCTGAACTGTTCGACAGAACACCTGAGGCGGATGAAGAACCACAAGTATAAAGCATCATTGTCAAAATTTCTTACGGTACTTTTACTCACCCAATTTGCGTGAAAAGGGTTTTTGGCGTAAACTGCGTATCAAAGAAGAATAGAAACGATACGATGGCTTGGTTAAATGGAAGATTTCATTACCCTTTTAATTGGTGTGGCAGTATCTGCTAGTGGTTTGTTGCTAGCTCTTATTTTTACACGCGGTGATAAAACACCCGCTGATAAATGGCTTAAGCTATGGTTCATTGTTATCGCCAGTTCTAGTCTATTGGTTTTTGTCACCAACCATACCGATGGCGGGTTGAAATTTTTCATGGCTACTGCACGCTACACACTTTTCAGCTTATCCTTTCCGTGTCTGTATCTTTATGCCCGCAACATTGTTGGTAAAAAGGTTCAATACCCATGGGCCTATTTCTCGCTTGGGTTAATCAATGTGCCCATTGATGCTTGGATGTATTTTTCAGGAAGCCTTTATTTTGATGGTGATTATATGATGGTCACCGATGCTGCCACCATCATCACCTATGTTATGGTGTTTGTGCTAACGGGCATTTACATATGGCTAACCTTTGCCGCACGACAATTAACCCTGCAACGCCTAACAGCCGCTAACCACCCTGCTGATCGTAAAGACCTGCGCTGGATTAAAAACTGGGCCAATGCCACCATCCTGTTACAGTCCTTTAATTTAACCATGTTTTTATCGCAATCTGCCATTCAAATTGCGCCACCGCTATATGCCATTTTATGGCTTTCGTCCCTATGCAGCTTAATCTTGTTTGTGGGCTACACAGGTTTAAAAAACACCCGCTATTTTCGAACTGGGACGTTGTCACCAGAACCCTTGGCTGCCGGCCCGACCCCCACAGCAGATGATATTGCTGCCTTCGACAATGCCTTGGCGAAAACAGAAGCCTATCTTGAACCAGACCTTAATGTGTCGCAATTAAGCCGCGCCATAAATTGGCCAGAAGACCGCATTCACGACGTTGTGACCAAGGGTTTAAAAATGAATTTCGCCAGTGCCATGAACCGCGCACGTGTGGCCCATGCAAGACGTTTAATTGATGACCCCAACAATCAAAAAGTGCGTCTTCTAACCCTTGGTCTTGATTCTGGTTTTGGCTCAAAATCATCCTTCAATGCCGAGTTCCAGCGCCTAACAGGCATGACTCCATCAGCCTATCGCAAACAAAAAATGTAAAATAACTTATTGTTTTTCTTACCTTTAAACATCCAACGATGATTTTTCTCATCACCTTGGGCGCATAATTTATCAGCCTCTGCTTTGATCATGACAAAGAACGAAAACAAACCCAATGACAGCGAGGTTCATTATGACACAAGAAAACAAAAATGTGGCCCCATCAGGCACCATCAAATTAGCGCCAAAAATAGCGGCAACCCTACTAGCCAGCTTGGCGTTTTCAATCTCTATCAGTCAAGGACAAGAAGCAGCGGTATCGCCTGAAGACGCTGCCACAGAACATCTTTCTCCAGATCAACAGACATCTGAAACCCCTACGCCCGCCTTTTGCTCAACCGATACAGGGTTTAACGACTTTGACTTTTGGCTAGGCAATTGGCGGGTAACGACCATGAAGGATGGCAGCTATGCAGGCAGTAACCAAATCACCAAAATTGAAGATGGCTGCTTGATCATGGAAACATGGAAGGGTGCCCACGGAACCAGCGGCACCAGCATGAATTATTATAACCCCGCCACCAAAGTGTGGCGTCAAGTGTGGGTAGATAATGCGGGATACAGCATCGACTATTCAGGTGGATTGGAAAATGGCGCCATGGTCTTGGTCGGAACTTTCTACGCCCATGCAACAGGGGCCGAAATTCCCATTCGCGGCATTTTTGAACCGATGGAAGATGGCGATGTTCGACAGATTTTTGAGGTGCAAAATAAAGAAACCGGTGAGTGGACCCGTAATTGGGATGCCCGCTACACCCTAACAGACAAAGGTGAGGTTTCGCCTTAACTTCCCCGACCTTTTCAATATGAAAAGGTTACTTCCCTCGCCCCTCTTTTGGGTCTAGTCGGTTGGGTGTGAGCCACTCTCTTAAACGTCGTCCATATGTCAAGCCCTCACCCCAACCGGCCTTCTCTTTTAAGGTAACGCCCGCCGTTTGTCCGAAAATGATAACTTTATGTCCGCTTTGATCATTGCTGCTAGCAACTAAATGTTATAAAGTAACCTTCTGTCTGAGCTGGGGGCTCAGAGAGCAACAAGGTTAAAGCGAGTAGTGTGCATGGGGGTTAAGTTTAAAGCGTTTGCGTTAGGTGTAATCGTCGCGTTGGGCGGGGGGCCCAATGTTAATGCCACTTCTCCGCTTTCTCCGCAATCATGCATAGATAATTTATGCGCCGAGAATTTCTTGCCAAGAGAAACCCTAAACCATTGGCTTTCCCTAAAAAATGAGATGGGGCCTACTTTTGCAGGAACACCATCTTGGCAACGCTATATGTCTTTGATTGAAGATGAGGCAAAAAAGCGGGGTATGGTTGATTTTACCAAAAACCATTTCATCTACGACAATTGGCAAACATCCATGTGGCCCGACAAATCCAAATGGTCATTTACCATAGGTGATCAACGCATCCCGGTCGGTCATTACGCCGCCAGCGCTGGCAGCACTGGCCCTGATGGGGTAACAGGTGAGATGGTCTTCGTTAATGACTGGGAAAAAGCCCAACAAACAGACCTTAGGGATAAAATTTTGATCGTGCCTGTTAAGGCCACAAACCTATTAAAAAATGTACCAGACTGGTTGTATGAAGGCCATCAAGCGGCCTATCCTGTGGGTCATGAGGTTTTGCCCAAAGAAACCGTTTATCAAGACACGGTCAGCCAATTATTCGCGGCAAATTTACGCGGTGTTCTAGGGTTGCCTAAACCACACCTTTTAAAAAAAGTTACAGATGCCAAACCAAAAGCCGTGGTTTTTGCCTTTGATATGATCAACGAACGTGTTGAAGGATTGTTAAGCTATCCAATTCCGCCCATCTATGACATTCCCGTTTTATATATGGGACGCGAAGCCTTAACTAATGTCCAAAAAATTCTATCAAAAAAACCAAAACAAAACGCTACTGTTACCCTTGATGCGACTATTGAAAAAACAAGCGCTTATCAATTGACAGGTTATTTGCCTGGCAAAAATTACGGCTCCCAAAATGATGAAATTATCATGATGATTTCACACACCGATGGCCCATCTATTTCACAAGAAAACGGTCCCTTGGGCTTATTAAGCATGGTACATTACTTCGCCCAAATTCCACAACAGCAGCGCGACAAAACCTTGATGTTTTTTCTAGATAGCCGCCATTATATCCCTGGTCGCGAGGCCACACTGCCTGATTATAATATCGAAAATGTTTTTGCTGAATATGGCGCACTTGCCCCTCTTCATGGCCGCATCGTTGCCAGCGTTCACTTAGAACATCTAGGCCAAATTGAATATCGCGAGCGTAATGGTAAATATGAACCAACTGGTAAAGCCGAAAGCGGGTCATTTTATGTAACCGGCTATCAACCCATTATTGATATTGCACGCCAAGCCCTTGATGCATACAAACCAGAAAACCATTCTTTACGAACCACAGACCTACCCGGCATTCACTGTCAAAACCAAGGTATTTGGTTTGGCCTCGGCCACTGGCCGCGCCGCATTGGTGTTGAAGCGATTGCCTCTACCATGTCATTTATGGGCGCATACTGGGGGTTTGATACCGATTTATCTGATGTTGACGTTGATCTTTTTGAACGCCAAGTCAACACCATGACCCAAATAACCGCTCAATTCATGAGCAAAGATATTACCAACCTGCTATCCGTCAAAGCAACCCAACCAGCCTGCAAGGCAGGACAATAAAACATCACCAAGTGAGTATAAGGGAGACCAAAATGAAACAGTTTAACAAAAAGCTATTATTGAGCAGTACCTGCTTGATGGCACTGGCTTTACCAGCAACATACACTGTGCAGGCACAAGACCAAGACAGTGGCGTGATTGCCCCTGAAGAGTTTATCGTAACAGCACGCCGCCGTGATGAAAACCAAACCAAAGTTGGCATCACGCTGAACGTTCTTGGTAAAAGCGCCTTGGAACGTCGCGGCATTGACAATTTAGAAAAAGTTGCTGCTAACATTCCCGGTCTA
>CAKZLM010000112.1 GCA_937126915.1 uncultured Alphaproteobacteria bacterium | reverse complement strand
CAGATAAATAGTCGTGCATTTCTTCACGGGTTAAGCTAGCACCCTCCTTTAAAATACAGATCACTAACGGACGCTCATCCCATTTAGGGTGGTACACGCCGATGACAGCGGCCTCAGCCACAGCGGGGTGACCAACGGCAGCGTTTTCCAATTCGATAGATGAAATCCACTCACCGCCGGATTTCACACCATCTTTCGAACGATCGGTGATTTGCATATAACCAGCTGGATCAATGGTGGCCACATCACCAGTATCAAACCAACCATCTTCATCAACAATGACACCGCCTTCAGACTTGAAATATTCTTTCACAATCCATGGCCCACGAACCAATAGATGACCAAAAGCCTTACCATCATGCGGAAGTTCTTTACCATCACCATCAGTAATTTTTAGCTCAACACCAAATGGCGCGCGGCCTTGCTTGCATTGTAAATCAACCTTTTCTTTACCGGACACATCTTTGGTGTGCTGATTTAAGGTGCCAACGGTGCCAATTGGGCTGGTTTCAGTCATACCCCACGCGTGGGTTACCTCGATACCATAATTTTCTTGGAAGGCTTCAATCATGCTGCGCGGTGCCGCAGATCCACCAATGGTCACAGATTTCATATCATCCAAGGTAAGATTATTTTTCTGCATGTAATCAAGCAGCATCAACCATACCGTTGGAACCGCAGCGGTGCGGGTTACTTTTTCAGCTTGTAGCAGTTTATACATATTTTCGCCATCAAACACAGGGCCGTTCAGAACCAACTTTGCCCCTGTTGCAGCCGTGGCGTATGGAATGCCCCACGCATTAGCATGGAACATTGGTACCACGGGTAAAATGGTGTCGCGGGCAGATAGACCTAAGGTATCAGTCGAAATGGCGGCAAAAGTGTGCAGCACGTTTGAGCGATGGCTGTAAAGAACCCCTTTAGGGTTTCCAGTAGTGCCAGATGTATAGCAAAGACCAGCAGCGGTGTTTTCATCAAACTCTGGCCATTTGAAATCACCGTCTTCTGCCTCAACAAAATCTTCATAACAGATAACATTTTTAAGACTGGTTTCTGGCATATGCTCTTTATCGGTCAAAATAACATAGGCTTCGATACTGGTAAGCTTGTCTTGCAAGGCCTCAACTAAAGGCACAAATGTCAAATCAACCAATAGCAAGCGGTCTTCCGCATGATTAGCGATATAAATAATTTGTTCAGCGAATAAGCGTGGGTTAATGGTGTGGGCTACTGCACCAATACCAGCGATGCCGTACCATGCCTCAACATGGCGGTAAGTATTCCATGCTAACGTGGCAACGCGATCCCCAATTTTGATTCCAAATTTCTGCAGGGCTTGCGCCAATTTTTTTGACCGCACATGACAGTCTTTGTAAGTGTAGCGGTGCATACCGCCTTCGACTGTTGCGGTTACAATTTCAGTGTCACTGTGTTGCTCAGCGGCATGATCCAAAAAGCGCGTTACAACCATCGGCCAATCTTGCATAAGACCTAACATAAATTTCCTCCCTAGAATTTATTATCGTTTCCCTATAGGTGATTCTTGATTGATTGGTTCACATATTTCCGTATCACGCCCTAAAAGTACAGGCTTTTTGGAAAATATTTTCAATAATTTATCGCCTTGTTTTTTCCACATTGTTTGCTTATTTCTCGTAATAGATAAAAAGGGGAACAATCCATGACATTATCAATGTCGAGACTGACCATTGTGGTTTTATGTTTTTTCGTCGCAGCCTGTAGCAGCACCAGCGAAAAGTTTAAGGAAATTGAGCAAACACCCACCCTGTCACAAAACAGCCGTGTCAAAGGGTCCATTGACAGCCAATATGACCAAAGCACCATCATTGGTGAAGCGGAAAAGCATTTTGGCAAGGGTGCTGAGGGTGTCGCAACCGCCATTGAAAAGGTGTTTTCTGACCTTGGAAAACCCAACGGCTATATCGTTGGGCAAGAAGGATCAGGCAGTTTTATCGTTGGTTTAAAAGCCGGTGACGGCACCCTTGTACACGCCATTGAAGGCAGCCGTGAAGTGCATTGGATTGGCCCATCTATTGGCCTTGAAACAGGCGGTAATTTCAGCCGCGTTTTTGCGCTGGTTTATAACCTGTATGATACCGAAGAATTATTCGAACGCTTCCCTGCTGTTGAGGGCAATGCCTATGTGATTGGCGGTTTATCGCTATCTTATCACCAACGCGACGACATTGTTGTGGTGCCCATCAGACTGGGGGTTGGCTTACGCCTTGGTGCCAATGTGAATTATATCAAATTCAGCAAAGACCGCACCTATAACCCATTTTAAAATGGGGTATCCTTAGACACTTTTTATCAGCAACACAAAAAAGAGGGGCCATCATGTTGATCGCCCCTCTTTCAATTTTTTGTCTCTTAACCAAATCGCTTAAGCATGATCACCGACACTGACAGCAAACAAGCTAAAGAAACGTAGCTTTTCAAGGTCTGACCCCAAATCACAACATTCACCCAAGCTTTTACGTGATAGGGCATAGGCGCGCTCATAGGCCTGACGCAGGCTGTTTTCATAATAGGCTGTGCGCTGTAAAACTGTCGCCGCAGGTTCCGCTTCTTTTTCCCCTTCATAAAGGCCCGTCAGAAAATCAGCGTCTAGAGATTTTGCTTGCTTATGGCTCCACAATCCTGACTTAAGGTCAAAGTGATAATCTGTCATGAACAAATGACCATGGTTGGCAACAAAATCCACAACGTCGATCATATATTGCACTTCTTCTGGTTCCATCGTGAAATGAAAACCAAGACGGCACCACCCCGGTTTCACACCAGACCAACCCTTTGCGATGGCATCGCGATATTGATGTGATTGGTCCATACCAATACCCAATAAACGGTGACCATATGGCCCTGCACAGGCACAACCCGCACGGGTTTGAATGCCAAACATATCATTGATAAAGGCGGTCACAAATTTAGGGTGCAGATATTTGCCATCTGGCGATTTCACGTTGAAAGAAATAATCGCTACACGCTTTTCAGGGTTAGGGTTACCCAAAATTTCAATATTGTCATTTTTTGACCATTGATCAAAAGCTTGGCGGATATAACGCTCTTCAATGTCATGGATATTTTGTTCGCCAACGTCGCGCTTAATGGCAAAGGCTGCAGCAGTTCTTAAAACCTGCAAAATACCAGGTGTGCCAGCATTTTCACGCTCTTCAATGTCATCAAAAAAGTCTTGGTCTTCTTCGTTGACGTAAGAAACCGTGCCACCGCCTGCAATTGCAGGGCACAGATGTGTTTTATAAAGGCGTTTATTAAAAATCAGTGTACCAGCTGAACCAGGCCCGCCAATAAATTTATGCGGTGAAACAAAAACAGCATCCAACGAAAGATCAATGCCATCTTCAGCACCGGGGTTCATGTCGATGGGATCATAAGGCCCAGACGCGGCATAATCAAAACACGCCAAGGCATCATATTTATGCAGTAACTTGGTAATGCCTTTAACGTCAGAACGCATGCCCGTCACATTAGACGCTGCAGAAAACGACCCAATACGTAGGCGGTTTTTATACTGAGGCGCTTTTAATAATTCTTCTAAATGGGCTAAATCAATTTCCCCATTTTCTGTCAAACGAACGGTTACAACCGTTGCCATGCCAGAACGCCATGAAACTTCGTTTGAGTGATGCTCATAAGGACCAATGAACACAACAGGGCTGGTTTCACTAACACCCTGCTCAAAGGCTTCAACGCCTTGTTTATCAAATTTTTCTTCTAAAACACGGTAAATATTTTCATAGCTTTGCGCAGGTAAGGCGATCCCCAAAATTTGCTGCAAACGATAAATAGCACCCGTGGCGCCCGAACCGATTGAGATGATGCAATTATCTTCATTGGCATTAACACATGACTTAATGACTTTTTCTGCATCATGCATAATCGCCGACATTTGGCGGCCCGTGATATCATCTTCAGTGTGGGTATTGGCGTAAAGAACCATATGGTTTTTAATATGTTCTTCAACAAAGTGAAGCCCCCGACCAGAAGCGGTGTAATCAGCATAGGTTAACAAACGACGGCCATAAGGCGTATCGAACCAGCTATCAATACCAATGGTTTGTTCACGTAAAAAATTCAGATCAACAGTTTGCGACATTGTCAAATCACCCTTACCCATAAAACATCACGATAATACGTTATCAAGGTTTGCTTGGTCAGGATGAAACTGAATGTGATCCTTGCTAATCGCCGCTTTCATTCACAAGATGAAGCCCAACAGCAGAGGTGCGACCATCGCCGCGTTGCACCAGTTCAAACTCAACCCGCTGACCTTCGGTCAACATTTTAAGTCCTGACTTTCCAACCTCAGAGATATGAACAAACACATCTTTGCCGCCCTCATCCGGCGCGATGAACCCATATCCCTTTTCTGTGTTAAACCATTTCACTTCACCTAGCGCCATACAGCACTCCTTTTTCAGTCAGCAAGCATTGGCTTTAAACACCATGCTATTATCTGGCAATTATGTAGAAAAATCTATTGCTTTATTTGATAAATGTTAGTTGTTTTTTCTAATTCTAAATCATATTGGAGAATAAAATTCTCACCCCCAAGAGTGTAATGTACATATAATCGTCGCCCATCCACACTGGTGCTTTGAACCATAGCACCCGCGGGTAGATCAATGTTTTTTACTTCAACACCCTCTAGCGCTACTGGGCTTGATAATGCTGGCGCACCTTCACTGATTGTAGAGGAAGCACCATTCTCGGATGAGCTAACCCCCATAAACATGATGGTTAATCCCAAGGCCACTAGACCAAAAATGATCATCAAACCCATGGTAATAACCAATGCCAAAAGTCCTTTATGTTTGGCAAGCGGCGGTGTATAGCTGTCAATCACAGGCTCGTCATTAGCAGGGGCTTTTTGAGATTGATCGGACATGGCGAAAGGGTTCCTTTTGGAGCAAAAAACATACACACTTGAAGCCAGTGACGTTAAGGGCAAAGTGCGCTTGGATAAATTTTTATCCGAGAACACAGACCTAACCCGCAGCCGCATAAAAAGCTTAATCCAACAAGGGCATATCACTGTTTCAAATGTAGAATCATCTGCCCAAACTGTAACGGACCCGTCATTTGCCGTCAAACCTAAGATGACCTTTTGCATCACCATTCCTGAAGCCGATGACCCCCTTCCCCAACCTGAAGATATTCCCTTGGATATTTTGTTTGAAGATGACCATATCATCGTCATCAACAAAGCCGCAGGCATGGTGGTTCATCCCGCCCCTGGAAATTATTCAGGCACCCTTGTTAATGCCTTGCTTTATCATTGTGGGGATAGCCTTTCTGGCATTGGCGGCGTTAAACGCCCCGGCATTGTGCATAGGCTGGATAAGGATACCAGCGGCGTGATGATTGCCGCTAAAAATGACAAGGCCCATCATCACCTAACCGAACAGTTTAGCGAGCATTCAATTGAAAGGGCTTATCGTGCAGTTGTCAGGGGTTGCCCACGAACATCATCAGGACGCATTGAGGGCAACATTGGTCGCCACCCTGTTGACCGCAAGAAAATGGCACTGGTGTCTGACCATCAAGGAAAGTGGGCCGCAACTCATTATAAAACGCTAGAGATGTTTGACCTTGCTGGCAGCCCTTATGCCGCCCTTGTGGAATGCCGCCTTGAGACAGGCCGCACCCATCAAGTGCGGGTGCATATGGACCATTTAGGGCATCCGCTGATTGGTGATCCGGTTTATGGTCGAAAAACCCATTTGCCACAAAAACTACCAAAGCCCAAGCAAGATGCGATTAAGGCTTTTAAACGTCAAGCCCTGCATGCAAGAGAATTAGGAATTATCCATCCTGTTTCAAAAAAATCCTTGAATTTTGTTGCCGAATTCCCAAATGATATGAAAGCGCTTGTTGAAGCCCTGAGGGGCAATTAACAAGCACTCCACGCTGCGGTGCCATAATGGGCTGCACACCATATAAAAAGATCAGGTCATCCTTTTGACATAAATGATCGTACAATGTTGGAAAGACGTGCTTAATATTAAGGCGTTTGGGAGATAAAAATGAGTAACATTAAAAATGTACCGTCAATTACACCTGACGGCAGTTTAACTCGATATTTACAAGAAATTCGCACCTTTCCTATGCTTAGCAAGGATGAGGAATACATGCATGCCAAAGCATGGGTTGAACACGGTGATCGTGACGCTGCCCAAAAATTGGTAACATCTCATTTACGTTTGGTTGCCAAGATTGCCATGGGGTATCGTGGTTATGGCCTGCCTGTGGGTGAACTAATTTCTGAAGGCAATGTTGGCATGATGCAGGCGGTTAAACGCTTTGACCCCGAAAAAGGCTTTCGACTTGCTACGTATGCCATGTGGTGGATTAAAGCTAGCATCCAAGAATATATCTTGCGCAGTTGGTCCTTGGTAAAAATTGGTACCACCGCTGCACAGAAAAAATTATTCTTTAACCTACGCCGTATTAAGGGCCAAATTAACGCTATTGAAGAAGGCGACCTTAACCCTGAAAACGCCAAACACATTGCCACCCAGTTGGACGTTAGCGAAGAAGAAGTGATCTCAATGAACCGACGCATGTCTGGTGGCGATCAATCATTGAATGCCCCACTGGTTAGTGATGGTGAAGGCGAATGGATGGACTGGTTAGAGGATGCCACCCCTGACCAAGAAACCTTGCTGTCAGAAAGTGAAGAATATAAAGCCCGTATCGCTTTGATGGAAGACGCCATGAAAGATTTAAACGAGCGTGAACAAGATATTATTCGCCAGCGCCGTTTGCAAGAAAGCCCAACCACATTGGAAGACTTGAGCGGTCAATATAATGTTAGCCGCGAGCGTATTCGCCAAATTGAAGTGCGCGCCTTTGAAAAGCTGCAAAAGGCCATCAAAAACGCCGCCAAAGAACAATTGATCAACGCCCAAGCAAGCTAATATTGATCAAAACCAGATAAAGAAAAAGGCCCAACAATTAAGTTGTTGGGCCTTTTGTTTTTTAAGGTTTAAAGAGACTATTTCTTTTTGTCGCCATCATCTTTGCCTTCACCCTTTAGCTGGTTTCCCCATTTATCAAGCAAGCTATTTTGCTGGGAGTTAATCACGGCTATACGGCTGTTCGCCATAATTTGCAGGAAAAAAGCCGCCACAAAGGGTGCTATGAACACCACGAATGAACCCATCGCGGCAAAACTATAAATCACCATATATGTTTCTAGATTTGTGACCAATTCAATAGCTTGGTTAAAGCCACTGTCACCGCTGCCGACCTCATCGGCATAAGGCAAAATACCCGCAACATTAAAGGCAAAAATAATACGAACCCGAAGATCACGCAATTTATGGGCATCTGTTAGCCAAGCTGCAAAGGTTGGGATTAAACCCGCCATCATCACCATAACCAACGCTGGCCGATACACAAATGCCGCACCGATAAAGCCCGTCAACATCAATGCCATAACAGCCGAGCTTTTCTTCTCTTCCTGCTTACCTTGTTGTGGAGGGGGTGCTTGTTTTTGTGCCATCATTTATCCTTACGAGAAAACAGCAAAGCCAGCAAGGCCCAAAATAATAAACGCCACATAGGATATCCACCGATACCCCTCTAACAAGGCCCTTGGATCTGATGCCTTAACACCCAGTGATAATCTTTTCTTTTCTGCTTCTAGGGCCGTATAACGCATTTTAGCTGCGGCAAATTCACGGTCATCTAATTTTTTCAACTGACCAATTTGCAGTTCGGTTAAAAGCCGCCCAATTTCACCACTGTCGGCAATTTCCATCAACTGCTTGGCAACCTTATCACGTCGCTCTTCCAACTTTAAGCTTCGCACCATTGTTTTCAAACTTTCAGCAAAGGCCTTAGCCAAGTTTGGCAATGGTCCCAAATTAAGCTCTAACTGCAAAGCGCCAAAAATCTCCACAAAATTCGCGGCTTTTTGCCCATCCGGAAAGCCCATGCCTGAATGCGTTAAGAACAGACGATTAAACATGTCCATCTTAACGGCTAAATAGGCGGCAACATGGGGATCAAGAATGGTTCTCGCTCGTTTTTTGTCTTGTAGAATATTTTCCATCGCCAAAATGATTGAGGTCAAATCACTAACCCAAACACCTTTGAAATGCCCCGATAAACAAGGTAAATCTGGCCTAATTTCATAAAGAAAACGTTCCAGCCCTTGTCCAACTTTATTGTTTTTAACGGCACCAATTTTACGGGATATCATGCCAGCAGATTTATGAGCGGTATAGTTTGACGTGCCAACAATCTCGATTAAAACATCGTAAAGACCAGACCCCAATAAATCTTCAACTTTTGAGATGCCTTCTAAATCATTTTCTTGATAGCAAACCGCTAAAAACTCAGGAATGGCATCATAAGAAAGCGTTAATCCACGGTAATGAAGGGGTCCATAGGGATCTAAAAACGCGCTTACCCGCGTGACCATTGCCTGATCAACAATTGGGTCCCCATCAAAGCCATCAGACATTTGAACATTCAACAGCGATTCCATCCGGTCGGAAAAAGCTTCGTTTGATAAAAACTGAGCAACCCACAATGAAAACTCGGATGAACGTAAATAAGCCGCCGCTTTTTCTGGGTTTTCAGCAAATTTTTTAACCAATAGACGACGGTCGGTATAATTAGAGCCTTGATATTTCACCGGTCTTGCAAACAATACATTTAATTTTCGCGCACGCTTAATATTGCTGCTACCATCAAGCCATTGTGCAATATCATTTAGCGTCCAGCGTTCCTCAGCATCATCGGTTAAAACCCCTTTGAAAAAGGTTTCCATCGAGGTGGGCGTGTTACGACCAGAACTAATCAGCCAATAGGTGCCTCTTGAAATGCGTTCATGGAAAGATTTATCGGGGTCCTCACCAAGGTCAGGCACCTCGCCAATATAAAGGCAAAAGGCGGTCATGCCTAAGGCATAAATATCAGCTGCAGCGCTGGCACGTCCACGGGCAAAAAAAGGTATAAGCAAGCGTTCAATGGGTTCAAAAAGGTCAGGCTGATCAGCCCCCGGCGAGGCGGTGGCACATTCCCCAAAAGTAATACTTTCATTATCTTTGTCGGCGGTAAAAATCCAATAAGGTGAAATTGCCCGATGAATTAAGTCCCTGCCATGCATATTAGCTAATAAAACCAACGCAGGTTTTAAAAAATTTTCTTTTAGTTCTTTTTCACTCATCCGCACACAGGTTGTACCACTAGCCAGCGGCTTGCCAGCTGGTTTTTCAATGATACTAACCATGCGCTCAACGGTTTCATCATGTCCGGTAGAAAAATCTATAACCCCACGGTCAATGACATTCGCCAAATTAGGCATGGGGTTTTTACGCTGATGAGCGATGATTTCAGGACGGCCTGGAAAGGCTTTTGAATGAACCACCGCATAAACTTTTGCGCCAGTGGGGCTGTCACCACGTACAGCATAAGCATCACCTGCAACTGTGTTTAGTTCAGGTAGCTTTTGCTGAAAATCAATTTTATATCTTTGCGGCAGTAACTGCGCCACAGCCGTCCCCTTCTCGATCCTTTAAAACAGCCTACGTCATATTACACTTCATGAACACGTATAAATCTATTTTCTTAAAATATTAAGCAACGAACTTGGTTATAAGCAATACAAATTTTATACCAACTGACTGAATATCTTACACAATTGCATAAGTTTCCACAAAAAAACTATCACAAATAAAAAAAGGCGGCAAAAGCCGCCTTTAAAATAGTTTTTGAAAATAACCTCTTAAGCCTTGAAAGGATCGGTCACTAAGATGGTGTCATCACGCTCTGGGCTGGTTGACAAAATTGCAACTGGGCAGTCAATAAGCTCTTCAATTCGGCGAACATATTTAACCGCATTAGCTGGTAACTCAGCCCAAGTGCGGGCCCCCTCGGTGCTTTCAGACCAACCTGCAAGTGTTTCATAAATTGGCACCACAGCGGCTTGGTCTTCCATGCTGGATGGGAAATAATCAATTTTCTCACCATTTAATTCATAACCAACGCACACTTTTAATTCATCCATGCCATCAAGAACATCCAGCTTGGTAAGGGCAATACCCGTGATGCCTCCTACGGCAATAGCTTGACGCACCATCACAGCATCAAACCAACCACAACGACGCGAACGACCTGTTACTGTTCCAAATTCGTGACCGCGCTCGCCAAGACCTTGACCAACTTCATCATTTAATTCAGTAGGGAAAGGCCCCTCACCAACGCGGGTGGTGTAGGCTTTTGTGATACCTAAAACATAGTTCAAGTCACCCGGTCCCATGCCAGAACCAGCAGACGCCTGACCTGATACTGTGTGAGATGATGTTACGTATGGATAAGTACCATGATCAACATCCAGCATAATACCCTGCGCACCCTCAAACAAAATGCGGTTTTCGGCATCTTTGGCGTCTTTCAAGTCTGACCAAACATTACTGGCAAACGGTAAAATTTTAGGCGCTATTTCTTTACAAAGGTCCATCAATTCTTGTTTGTCGGCCAAGTCAACACCCAACCCTTTACGCAGGGTATTGTGATGTGCCAATAAGGCATCCAGACGTTTTGATAGGGCATCTTCGTTCGACAAATCACACAAGCGAACCGAACGGCGACCGACCTTATCTTCATAAGCAGGGCCAATACCACGGCGGGTGGTGCCAATTTTAACGCTGCCTGTGTCTGCTGATGCATCTTCACGCAAGGCATCCATTTCAGAATGAACTGGCATGATCAAGGTGCAGTTAGAAGCGATTTTAAGATTATCAGGTGTGACATTAACACCTTGTTCTTTCAGGCGTTCAATCTCATTCATCAAGGCCCATGGATCAACCACAACACCATTACCGATGACAGACTTTTTGCCCTCGCGAACAATACCAGATGGAAGCAGGCTCAATTTATAAACCTTGCCATCAATAACCAGTGTATGACCCGCATTGTGACCGCCCTGAAAACGCACAACCACATCTGCGCGTTCACTCAACCAATCAACAATCTTGCCTTTACCTTCGTCTCCCCACTGAGAACCAACGACAACAACATTGGCCACATGAGCCTCCTATCCGTTAAATCCATTCGATTGACAGTGTTAAGCCTGACGGCAAACGTCTAAAAACTTAACGCCTTCACTTGCCGCACATGAGGCAAAGATGCAACCTTTTCTTCAATTTCAGTCGTAATTTCTGAATCGACACTGACCAAAGCAATGGCAACGCCTGCGTCCAAATCACGACCAAGGCTAAAGGTACCAATGTTTACGCCCTCATTACCCATCAACATACCCAAGGCACCAATGAAGCCGGGCTTATCATTGTTACGCACATAAAGCATGTTCTGACTAAGCTCTGCTTCTACATCAATATCCATAACAGAGACGATTCGCGGACGTTTGTTTGAGAATAATGTCCCCGCAACAGAATGCTTTTTACCATCATATTCCACCGTTAATCGGATCAAGGTATGATAATCACCTTCGCGGTCATGGTGGGTTTCGGTAATATTGATGTTGCGTTCACGGGCAACGATGGGCGCATTGACCATATTGACCGTATCCATTGATGGACGCAGCAAACCTTCAAGCACCACACCTGTTAAAGGCTTGGTGTTCAGCTCGGCCACATGGCCTTCATATTCTACCGTAACCGTAGTTGGGGCACCTCCAAGCAACTGACCCGCCATGGCTCCCACCTGCTCTGCCAATTCCATATAAGGGGCTAAAAGCGGCGCTTCCTCAGCCGTTACAGATGCCATATTAAGGGCATTACTAACCGCACCTGACAATAAAAAGTCTGCCATTTGATCAGCCACTTGTTGCGCCACGTTCACTTGTGCTTCAGATGTTGAAGCACCAAGGTGGGGTGTTGCGACCAAGTTTGGCAAACCAAACAATGGGTTTTCTGTGGCCGGTTCAACCGAGAACACATCAATCGCAGCCGCAGCAACACGCCCCGCTTCCATAGCCGCTTTCAGCGCCTCTTCATCAATCAACCCGCCTCGGGCACAGTTCACAATACGTACACCGTCTTTCATCATATCCAAGGCTTTGGCATCAATGATGTTGCGGGTGCTGTCCGTAAGCGGTGTGTGCAGGCTGATAAAGTCTGCCCGCTGGAAAAGTTCATCCAATTCAACTTTTTGAATGCCTAGTTTCTTTGCCCGTTCTTCTGATAAGAAAGGATCAAAACCCATCACCCGCATTTTAAGGCCCTGCGCACGATCTGCCACAATCGCACCAATGTTACCACAGCCAATGATACCAAGGGTTTTGCCAAACAGCTCAACCCCCATAAACTTTGACTTTTCCCATTTGCCTTCTTGGGTAGAACTATTAGCGGCAGGGATTTGACGCGCCGCAGCCATCATCATGGCAATAGCATGTTCTGCGGTGGTGATTGAGTTACCAAAGGGCGTATTCATGACAACAACACCCTGCTTAGTGGCCTCTGCCACATCAATATTATCAACACCAATGCCAGCACGGCCAATCACTTTTAAGTTGCCACAATCGCGCAACACCTTTTCGGTCACCTTACTAGATGAGCGAATGGCAAGGCCATCATATTGACCAATAATCTCTGCCAACTCTTCTTTGCTTAAGCCGGTTTTTACGTCTACGTCGATGCCGCGATCGCGAAATACTTGTTCTGCAACCGGGCTCATTTTGTCTGAAATTAATACTTTAACCATGAGATTTCTCTTTTAACTTTTCTGTGTTTTCAATTTGGAAAATTGGCACCATCACCATGATGGATGGTGCCCTTAATTTTATTGCAAGCTTGCTTTGGCTTCTTCAAAGGCCCAGTTCAGCCATGGAAGAAGGGCAGCAATATCAGCGGTTTCTACGGTTGCGCCGGCCCATAGCCTGATACCAGGAGGGGCATCACGATAACCGCCAATGTCATAAGCAGCTTGTTCATTTTCCAGTAATTTGGTGATCTCTTTAACGAAGGCTTGTTGCGCGTCGTTGGAAAGACTTGTCACCTTTTCATCAACAATTTTCAAACACACAGACGTTGTTGATTGGGTTGCGTGATCTACAGCTAAATTTTCAATCCATGATGTGTTTTGCACCCAAAGATCAATTGCAGAAGCATTGGCCGTGGTGCGGTCAATTAGACCTTTTAAACCACCCACACTTTTTGCCCAATTAAGGGCATCAATATAATCTTCAACACACAGCATAGATGGCGTGTTGATGGTGGCCCCCTCAAAGATAGCGTCGATTAACTTACCCTTTTTAGTGAGGCGAAAAATTTTCGGCATTGGCCAAGGCGGGGTGTAACTTTCCAAACGCTCAACCGCACGCGGGCTTAAGATCAATACACCATGCGCACCCTCGCCGCCCAAAACCTTCTGCCAGCTGAAGGTAACAACATCTAATTTTTGCCATGGTAAATCCATCGCAAAGGCCGCTGATGTGGCATCACAAATGCTAAGACCTTCGCGATCATCGGCAATCCAGTTACCATTGGGTACCCGTACACCTGAGGTGGTTCCATTCCATGTAAAGACCACATCACGCTGCCAATCAACTGCTGACAAATCAGGCAGGAGACCATAATCAGCATCCAACAGACGCACGTCGTCTAGCTTTAGCTGGTTTTGAATATCGCCGGCCCAGCCAGCACCAAAACTTTCCCAAGCCAGCACATCAACACCTCGTGGACCAAGTAAAGACCACAGTGCCATTTCAACCGCACCTGTATCAGACGCAGGCACAATACCAACGCGATAACCATCAGGAACGCCAAGAATTTCAGTTGTTTTTTGAATGGCTTCTTTCAGGCGATTTTTACCTAAAGAAGAACGATGAGAGCGGCCAAGAACCGCATTGTTTAATACATCAAGCGACCAATTAGGGCGCTTTGTGCAGGGGCCCGACGAAAAACGTGGGTTACCCGGCAAAGCCGTAGGTTTCATAATAGACTAACCTCTCAGATAGTTGCACCCCGTTGGGGGGGTGTGACCCACAGCCGTAATCTCATTATTGAGAAAAAAGATCAATATCTTTTTTAAAAATATTTTTCTTCTAACAACATCAATGAGTTATTTTTGAAAAGCCCTAAGAAACCTGATGTAATATTATTACGAATGATACTTAAAATATCATAAAGCCCAAAAGTGATTCAAAGGTCCGTGCCCTGCCCCCAATTGCGGGGCATTTTTAATAGCAGCATGAATATATGTTTGCACCTCAGCAACTGCTGTTGGCAAATCCACCCCTTGGGCAATTTTGGCTGATAAGGCACTTGCCATGCTACAACCCGTTCCATGGGTATGCTTGGTCTCAAGTCGGGTTGTATGAAACTGTTTGATGGTGCCATCTTCCAGCAACAAAATATCAACCATTTCATCACCATCCATATGGCCGCCTTTTAACAAAACATTCTCCGGTCCTTGCGCCTGTATTGCTCTTGCTGCTTCGACCATATCGTTGCGGCATTTGATGCTGCCTGCCGCCAAAATTTCAGCTTCTGGAATATTAGGAGTGATCAAAAAAGCCTTGGGTAGCATCAAGCTTTTCATAGCTGTTACGGCATCATCCCGTAGCAATGACGCCCCCCCTTTAGCCACCATCACAGGGTCTAAAATAAGGGGGATATCCCCCTGTTTTTGACCCAAGCTATCTGAAACTGCTTGGATAATAGTGTCGGTGCCTAACATGCCAATTTTAAGCGCATCGGCACCAATATCATCTAAAACAGAGGATATTTGTTGCTGGATTAAGTCTTCTGGCAAAGGGTAAACGGATTGTACACCTGTGGTGTTTTGCGCTGTGACGGCTGTGATTGCGGTTGCAGCATATCCCCCCATGGCGGAAACGGCCTTGATATCCGCTTGAATGCCCGCACCACCACCTGAATCAGACCCTGCTATGATTAACACTCTGCCGTTAAGATGCATACCACTCCCCTAAGCCAATATAAAAAAGGGGACTAAAAAGCCCCCAATATTATAAATATCATATGTTAAATTTAAGCAACGCTTTCAACCTGAACAGCCAGATCATCAACCAATTTCTTGATCATAATGGTGTCTTCACCTTCTGCCATAATGCGTACAACCGGCTCGGTCCCCGATGGACGTATAACCAAACGACCAGAGCCATTTAATTGGTTTTCAGCATCACAAATGGCTTCTTTCACCGCAGGATTTTCCAAAGGATTATGACCATTTAATTTAGCATTAACCAGTACTTGTGGGAACGGCTCAAACACATTCAACACTTCTGACGCTGGACGGCCATGTTTTTGCAGCACGCGCAGAATTTGCAACGCGGCAATAAGGCCATCACCGGTGGTGCCATAATCACTCATCACAATATGGCCAGACTGCTCACCACCAAGATTATAGCCCTTGTTACGCATGCATTCTACCACATAACGATCACCAACCTTGGTGCGATCCAAAATCATGCCTTCAGATTGTAAATATTTTTCCAAACCAAGGTTTGACATAATGGTCGCAGCGATACCGCCGCCTTTCAAAAGACCAGCATTTTTCCATGATCGGGCGATCACGGCCATCAACTGGTCACCATCAATGATCTGGCCTTTTTCGTCGACCACGATCAAACGATCAGCATCACCATCAAGGGCAATACCAATGTCAGCCCCTTCTTCAACAACGCGCTTGGCAACTGCGTCAGGATACGTTGAGCCACATTCATGGTTAATGTTTTTACCGTTGGGTGACACACCCATTTCGATAATTTCAGCGCCCAACTCCCATAACACAGGAGGGGCCACTTTATATGCGGCACCATTGGCACAATCGACCACGACCTTAAGCCCCTGTAAAGATAAGTGACCCGGTACAGTTGATTTGGCAAATTCAGTGTAACGGCCAATAACGTCATCAAGACGACGCGCGCGGCCCGTGTTAGCGGCATCACAAAGGTGAACAGAAAGATCCGCTTCCATCAGCGATTCAATTTCCAACTCAGCCTCGTCAGACAGCTTATAGGCATCCGGACCAAATAATTTAATGCCATTATCAAAATAAGGATTGTGAGAGGCTGAAATCATCACCCCCAAATCAGCGCGCATAGAACGGGTTAACATGGCAACCGCAGGGGTTGGCAATGGGCCCGTTGTAATAACTTCCATGCCAGAAGCCACAAAACCAGCCGCCAAAGCAGGTTCTAGCATATAGCCAGAAAGTCGAGTGTCTTTACCGATAACCACACGGTGGGTTGAATGCGCATGTCTGAAATAATGGCCAGCAGCCATGCCGACACGCATAGCCATATCCGCTGTCATTTTTTCGGCGTTTACTTTTCCCCTGATACCATCAGTACCAAAATACTTCCTCGTCATGAACTGTCTTTCTTTTGATGTGGCTTATGGTGCCAACATTAACTCATGTCTCTACCAACTATTAGTCTATTTATACGCCTAAAACAACTGTTGATTCAGGCTTTTTTTGGTACATAGGCCACAGATTGATTAAGGTTTCCGTCCAATCGCATATTTGATGATCTTTAATCTGCCAGATAAAATAGGGCAAATTAAGGCATAAAAAACAGGGCGCCCTTGTAAGGCGCCCTGCTTGTTAATTTTAATGTTAAAAAAGAAAACCTTATGACGACTCAGGCTGTGGTTCACCATTGCCACTTGGTTTTGCTGGCCCTGCATTGGGAACCGACGAACCTGGTTTTGGCTTGGTCTTTTTCTTTTCTTCATCTGCTGATGGTGGATCACGATCAATGTCTTTACCATCAAGCAGATCTTTGATCTCGTCGCCAGTTAGGGTCTCATAATCTAACAAGGCCTTAGCAATTTTGTGCAGATCTTCTTTGTGCTCTGTCAAAATTTTGGTAGCACGCTCATAAGCCGCATCAACAAAATGGCGAATTTCTTTGTCGATCATCATTGCTGTTTCTTGCGAGACGTTTTCTTGCTTAGAAACCGAGTGACCAAGGAAAACCTCTTCGTTATTAGCTGAATATAGCAACGGACCAAGCTTGTCTGACAAACCCCATTCTGTGACCATTTTACGTGCCAAATCAGTGGCATATTTAATATCTCCAGAGGCACCAGATGTCACCGCATCATGACCAAAGATAATTTCTTCCGCCACACGTCCACCCATGGCAACGGCCAAATTATCGTGCATTTTCTGGCGGCTTTGAGAATAGACATCACGCTCAGGTAAGCGCATCACCATCCCCAAGGCACGACCCCGTGGAATGATGGTAGCCTTATGAATAGGGTCAGAGGTTGGACAATGCAAGGCAACTAAGGCATGACCACCTTCATGATAAGCAGTATTTTTCTTTTCTTCCTCAGACATTACCATGGAACGGCGCTCAGCACCCATCATGACCTTATCTTTGGCTTCATCAAAATCAACACTGCCCACAAGGCGTTTGTTTTTGCGCGCCGCTAAAAGCGCTGCTTCATTCACCAAGTTTGCTAAATCAGCGCCAGAGAAGCCCGGAGTACCCCGAGCAATAACGCGCGGGTTAACATCTGGCGCCAACGGCACTTGACGCATGTGAACTTCAAGAATTTTTTCACGGCCAATAATATCAGGCAATGGCACCACGACCTGACGGTCAAAACGGCCTGGACGCAATAATGCAGGGTCCAAAACATCTGGACGGTTGGTCGCAGCCAACAAGATAATGCCTTCATTGGCTTCAAAGCCATCCATTTCAACCAAAAGCTGGTTTAGGGTTTGTTCACGTTCATCATTGCCGCCGCCAAGGCCAGCACCACGATGACGACCTACGGCATCAATTTCATCAATGAAGATAATGCAAGGGGCGTTTTTCTTGGCTTGCTCAAACATATCACGGACACGGCTAGCGCCCACACCAACGAACATTTCAACAAAGTCAGAACCGGAAATGGTAAAGAACGGTACATTTGCCTCACCAGCAATAGCGCGGGCGAGTAAAGTTTTACCTGTACCAGGAGGACCAACAAGCAGTGCGCCTTTTGGAATTTTACCACCTAAGCGCTGGAATTTTTGCGGGTCACGCAAGAACTCAACAATTTCTTCTAACTCTTCTTTAGCTTCTTCAACACCAGCGACATCTTCAAAGGTTTTACGACCTTGATGTTCAGTCAAAAGGCGGGCTTTAGATTTACCAAAGCTCATCGCGCCACGGCCGCCGCCACCTTGGGCCTGTCGCATGAAATAAATCCACACGGCCACCAACAACAGCATTGGGAACCAACCAATGAAAATAGCAGAAAGCAAGCCACTTTCTTCTGGCTTGGCAATAACCTCAACCCCCTTATCGGTAAGGTTTGGAATCATATCAGGGTCGTTTGGCAAATAGGTCGCAAACTCACTGCCCGTACGGTATTTACCAATTAAGTCACGCCCTTGAATGGTAACAGAGGCAACCTCGCCGCGCTCAACCGCCGCTAAGAAATTAGAATAAGAAACCTCGCTTTTGCCAGCGGTTCCAGATTCTTTAAACATATTAAAGATTGCCACCATCAACATGATGATCAGCAACCAAACGAACATATTACGACCTGTCGATTTCAAGGGTATTTCCTTTTATTCTATTAGTAACGAGCTTGGGCTCAAAACCATCCTTCATTAGACATTGCTATCTCTTAACGCTGTGGTTTTATACGACGCAATTCCTTAGGAGGATTTAACACCAAGGAATGCTCATACATTGTTTTCAGCGCTTTGACAAACTTACCTTTAAAAATAAGCCTCTTTCTTGCAGATACAAGGACAATAAGGCCAAAAAAAGCGATTAGATTGATCAAACTTATCGATTAGACCCTTTGATAAGCAAGTTAAGGGGCGCAAACTTTACTGATTCTAAAATTACACCACGCTCAACAAGCCCCACTTCTAATAAAGCCTCGCCCTGCCAGACTGCTGGCAATGCCTCTAAAACATTATGGGGTAAAGACCAAACATCATCCTTCTCATCAAAGCGATCTTTTAGCAAAATCCTACCCTTTTGCCCCAAGGCAGCAATTCGCAGATCATCGCTCAAACCCTGTTTAAGAACACATAAAAAGCGATTATCCCACATAAATGGCATCGCACCATTATCGTCATCTAGGGAGCGTTGCGCATCTAAGCGGCCCACTTCGCGCACCACTTGAACACATAGGTTTTGTCCTTCTAATGCCCCAGCGTTAAACCTTGGTTTAGCAAGTTGGAATTTTGCACCAGAAAGCGTTGAGCCCTGAAAATCAGCTGCGATCATTTGCCGCCAAAGAAAGGTGCTTTTATTTAAACGGGGTGGATACACTTGCCCACCCACAGAACGACATAAGCGCGTCAAGACCCGCAAGGCCAACTCTTCATCAAGTTTCTTAAACTCATCCAAATCAAACTCAACCCACCCTTCTGGATGAAGTATGCTGTGATGGATGAAAAAGTCATCCACCAACCGATCAAGCAGTTTCTTGACCCGTTGAAATCGTTCTGCTGTTTCAAAAAGGCGCTTTGAAATATCAGCCGATTCGCTTTGTTCACATAAAAACTGACGCACTGCTACTCGGTTATAATGATCATTTTGGTTACTAGGGTCGTCTACCCATGGCTGGTTCAGGTCCTTCAAATACGCGACCAACTCTTCTTTGTGACACGATAACATAGGCCTTAAACGCAACACTTTTGTAACCCCATCAGACAATACACGCTCACCAACTTCTTGGCGTTTTGTCATGGCCGATAAACCATCCACACCTGACCCGCGCATAAGGCGCATCAAAACCGTTTCAGCCTGATCATCACGATGATGGGCCAACAATAAGTAAGGAACCTTTTGCTGTTGGCAAAACTGTTCCATTACTTGATAGCGTTGGTCCCTGGCCCATGCCTGCAGGTCCGACTTAGGCGCTGTCTCGTGCAGGGTGATTATTTGATGGTTAAGGCCACGACTGGCTAACCATTGCGCCACCATTTGAGCCTCCTGCGCTGACTGTTTACCGCGAATCCCATGATCAACCGTGACATAATGGTTTTTATCTGGACATTGCGACCAATTTGTCACCAACAGGGCAAGCGCCATGCTATCAGCCCCCCCAGACACGGCCACTACAACAGGTTCGTCAGCGGCCACACCTAGTTCTTGCATTAAGGCTGCAAAGCGAAGGGTGATATCTGCGGGTTGGCTCATGCTAGCTCACTAATTTCTCGCCTAGGCCCTTAAGAGCAACCTAAGCGACCTTTCTCAGCATCCAAACGGCGTCTAATATTGGTGCTGGCATCAGGATAAACATCCAGCAATTCATTAAAGGCAAGGCATGCCTGTTCTTTTTCATCCATACTGGCAAGGGTTAGCCCCATTTTCAGCAAGCTATCTGGACCTTTTGGGCCTTTGCCATATTTTTCATAACCACTTAAGAAAGCGCCTAAAGCATCAGCCCACATTTGTCGCGCATAATAAGTTTCACCCAGCCAATATTGCGCATTGGCAGCTAATTCATGGTCGCCATTTTGCTCCAGAAACGCTTTAAACGCAGCCTCAGCCTGCACATACTGACTTTTTGTCAACAAGCCATAAGCAAATTCATATTGCTCCATAGGCGCCCCAGTTGGCAAGGTGGGCACAGTAGGCTCTGACAGTCTTGTCACATTAGGCGATGATTCGACGCTTTCATTTGATGATGGCGCCACCCCTGTGTTTGCCATGGACATTGGTGCAGTAGTAGTTGATTCAGAACTCTCACCGTTGGTGCTGACACCATTCTTCTTTAAGTCTTCTAATTGAAGAGCCATGTCGCCTTTAAAGCGTTCAAGCTCGTCTTTTAAAGTGCTGTTTTGAAATTCAATTACTTCCAAACGGCCGGTCAGTTCACGCATTTGTCGCTCAATTTGCAACAAGCGACCATCCATGTTTGCCAACAGATTTTGTTGTGAAGATGTATTATCCCCCTCAACGGCGGGCACTTCACCATTGAAAACACGACGCTGTACCGCGTTTAATTGTTTTTCCAAACGCTCAATCGCTTGTTCCATTCGGCGTATGTCCCGACTGGACTGAGCAAACACATCACCCATAAAAGAAAAGCTGGTTAATAAAACAACACTCATCACCACTGCATTTTTCATCTTTTTCATGATGGTCCTCTAATTTCCTCATTTGATTCATCAAATTCACACTATGGCGCTTTGCCATAAAAAAACTCCGCGCCCCTAACCGAACAACATAATATCGGCAAAAAGGTGGCGCGGAGCTATTTTTCTTAAAAAGCTTATCGCTTATTGAACAACCGTAACAGCACGACGGTTTTTAGCATGAGCCGCTTCAGTTTGACCTGGGTCAAGTAAACGCTCTTTACCATAAGTGGTCGCCGTGATGCGGTTTCCGCTAATACCTTCAGCAATTAGGAAATTACGAACAGCCGTTGAACGGCGCTGACCCAATGCCAAGTTATATTCACGCGTACCACGCTCATCCGCATGACCTTCAATGGTTACAGAAACCATTGAGTGTTGCTTCAACCAAGCAGCTTGCTTACGCAAAATTGATTTTGCTTGGAAAGATAGTTCATGGCTATCAAACGCGAAATGAACGCGCTCACCAGCAGTTGCGATTAAATCTTCTTGTGTGCCAGCAGCAGGAGCATCATCCAACTGTGAGCTATCAACACGATCAGTGCCAACGGCACCTGGACCAGAAACAGAGCTATCAGTTTGCTCCATACCACGGTTGCTCATATCATCGCTTGAAGACATATCGTTATCGCTTGCACAAGCGCTGAGCAAAGCTGTCAACGCGGCAACTGTTAGTACTTTTTTGCCAATATTATTCAGCTGCATTTATACTTCCCTTCATTAACAGGATAGAATTCTTACCTTATCTCACTTCAATTCTTAAGTTGTCCCCAGTCATTGCTTCCGCGACTGTAACAAGTCAGCGGCCCCCTACATGAAGCAACTTCACATCGCACTATATGTCCCTTGACAATGATTATCAAGCCTACATTTTGCCATAATTGATAGAAAAGGCGCTTTTTTTGCTTACACTTAAACTAAAATTTTACACATATTTTATACATTAACCGCCGGGGATCAGCCTTAAAACAGGTGACCAAGCGGGGTCAGAGGCTTCCGTTGGTGTTGGAATCATTCGCTCATTATAGCCGGTAAGGTCTACTGACCATAGGTTTACCTGCCCCCCAGACCCGTCTGCACGGGTTTGCTGAACACGGAAATATTGCAACACGCGACCATTAGGTGACCAAGTTGGCCCCTCATCTTGGTAAGCATCGGTTAAAACACGCTCACCTTTGCCATCCGGGCGCATCACACCAATGCGAAACTTGCCTTCACCAATTTTTGTGAAAGCGATCAAATCACCACGCGGCGACCAAACTGGCGTACCATAACGACCATTACCAAACGAAATGCGGCGCACATTGGTGCCATCATTATTCATCACATACAATTGCTGGCTACCACCACGGTCACTGTTGAAAACAATATAGCGGCCATCTGGCGAATAGGAGGGTGACGTATCGATAGCAGGGTGATCAGTTAATTGACGCACCTGACGGGTGCGCAAATCCATCACATAAATATCACTATTACCCTCATCCAATAGGCTTAAAATCACACTATTACCATCTGGTGAGAAACGCGGCGCAAAGGTAATATTCGGGAAATCCCCTAACACTTCATGCTTACCAGTTTCGATATTATAAAGATACACACGCGGGGTATTGTTATAATAGGCCATATAAGTAATTTCTTGGCGGGTTGGTGAAAAGCGCGGCGTTAAAACAATGTCTTCGCCATTGGTTAAAAAGCGATGATTAGCACCATCTTGATCCATCATCGCCAAGCGTTTAACGCGGTTTGTTTTAGGGCCAGTTTCTGCCACATAAACGATGCGAGTATCAAAATATCCCGTCTCACCCGTTAGACGCTCATAAACGGTATCTGAAATAAGGTGGGCAATACGACGCCAGTTTCTTGGCGGGGCGGTGTAACCAAGCCCTGTCATTTGACGTTCCGCAAACACATCCCACAGGCGAAATTCAACTTTCAACTGACCGTCATCTTCAAGGCGGATCAAGCCACTAACCAATGCTTGGGTATCAAGGGCACGCCAATTACCAAAGCGCGGGCGAATATTTTCCACCGTTGGCACTGAAATAAAGGCATTGGGGTCAATGATGCGGAACAACCCTGTTTTAACCAAATCATTACTCACCACTTGCGAAATTTGCGCCGCCAACTCAGCCAGCGTGCCTGCAGGCGTGCTGCCAGCACCATCAACGGCCAATGACGGCACCGCAATGGGCGTTGGTTCGACGTTACCGCGGGTGATGTCCACCTCTAACTGCGCCAAAGCTGCATTGGTAAAAGCCACCATCAAAACTGATACTGAAACTAATAGCTTACGAAAGTGAGTTGTTAAAACCATGAGAAACCCTGTTCTGTTGTTTATCCGCCCAGCATTTCGCTAGGATTAAAGTTTAAAATAATATCACGCCACATATCATAACGATCTTTTGGCAATTCAAACGGCGCACAACGACGAATAGCACGCGTTGCTGCCTCTGCCGCCACACGGTAATATCCATTAGACGACATCGCATCTTTGTTTTGAATATCCGGCGCGCCCATCAAATTACCATCGGGTGTTAGTTGAATACGAATGGGAATGATTAAATTTTCAGCACCCTTTGCACCAGCAGGAAAAGACCAACACTCAGACACTTGACGTTGGATGGCACCAATGATGGTCATGGTGGCGCGGCGCGCTTCCAGTGGCGACATTTCAGTTGGCTTATCGGTTTTTTCAGCCTCCTCATCAACCTCAGTTTTGCTAGTGGGGGCGGTGTCTTCTTTTTTTGATTTATCAATCAGTGCCGCAAGACGTGAACGGTCTAGACGACTTGGAGGTTTTGGCTTCACCCGTGGCTCTACTTTAGGCGGGGTAACAGGTGCTGGCTTTGGCTTTGGTTTCAGCCTTGGCCGTACATTAGGCATCGGCACAGGCTTTGCTGCTTCAGCACGGCTATCAACCGCACTGGCCGGCGCACTGGCGTCACGGGTGGTTGGCGGCACATATTCTGATGGTGCATTGTTTTCAGGGCGCGGTTCAGTGGTGCGGGCTACGTCGTCAATTTCAACCATTTCAACAGGAACAATAGTGGGCTCCATGTCACTGTCTGACATGAAATAAGGCATACCAACCAGCCCCACCACCACGATGGACAAATGCAAACTGGCAGAAAAAATCATGCCTGATTTAAATTTTTCAACATTAAAACCCAAAGTCATTCGGTTCTCTTGTTCTTTTCTTTTTTGGTTATGCTATCCCCTCACCCAAGGAGAAGACATAAGCCCTGTCATTGCTTATTGCATTAGTCTCTAATTACGCGGTTTTGCAACCAGTGCCACTTTGGTAAACCCAGCACCATTAATGGCACCAATTACTTCCATCACACGTCCATAATCAAGCTTTCTGTCACCACGCACATAAATTCTAGCATCGCTGCGGTTATCAGTAATGGCCACCAATCGCGCCACTAATTCTGCTAACTTAACCTCAACATCGCCTAAAAATATGGCACCATTTTGATCAACCGTCACTTCGATGGGTTTTTGATCTTCGGCCATCGATCGGGCTGATGATTTTGGTAGATCAACGGGTACGCCCACATTTAATAAGGGCGCGGTTACCATAAACACAATCAGCAGAACCAACATCACATCCACAAAGGGCGTAACGTTAATTTCAGACATGGCCTTAAACCGACCTCGTCTGCCACTTGTTTTCTTTTGAATTCCACCCGCCATGGCTTAATGGCTCCGCGCGTCAAGTTCACGTGACACAATGGCGGTGAATTCATCCTGAAAGCCTTCAAGTCGAGTAATATAGCGATCCAACTCAGCAGAAATTCGATTATAGGCCATAACCGCGGGGATCGCGGCTACCAAACCAATGGCGGTTGCGAACAAGGCCTCGGCAATACCAGGGGCCACAACGGCCAAGCTGGTGTTGCTGGTCATGGCGATCGATTGGAAGCTGTTCATAATCCCCCAAACTGTGCCAAACAAGCCAACGAACGGCGCGGTCGAACCAACCGTTGCCAAAAATCCAGTATGACGCTCCAACAGTTCCACCTCACGGTTGGTGGTCACGCGCATCACACGCTCTAATCGGTCTTGTAGGCTTAGACGATCACGAATGGTGCCACCCTCAGACATTGATTTTTGCCATTCACGCATCGCCGCTACAAACACCATTGCCATTGGATGGTCGGCGCTAACCTTGGCGCGGTTATACAGGTCTTCTAGGCTGTTACCTGACCAGAACGCCTTTTCAAAGTCATCGGCACTGCCATTAATATCTTTTATGCGGCGCATTTTTTCATAAATGATAGCCCAGCTCCAAAAGCTTGCTAAAATCAACAAGATCATCACTGATTGCACGACAAAATCTGCTTGGGCAAACATGCCCCACATAGAAAAATCGGGAACATGCCCGCCTAAATCTACCGCTTCAACCGTTGTATTTTCCTGAAAGATCATTTGCTTTTTTTATCCTACTTTACTGATCAAAGGCTTTAATTGCCTTCTTCCCTTATTAAATATTCAGCCATTTTTTCGTGTACCATGGCTGGAAAACGTCTTGGGCGGCCCTTATCAGACACAACAGCTGCTCGAACAACCCCTTGGGCCCTAACCACATCACCACATAGCACCCGTTGCGCCATTGCGATGCTGGCTCCACCCAATTTGATTAATTTGGTCTCAACCACCAAAGCATCATCTAACTTGGCAGATGTTTTATAATCAATCGATAAATCTTTCACCACCCAAATGTATGGATCGTCGCCAAACATGATATCTGAATGTGGTAATCCTGTGGCACGCAGAAAATCTGTGCGCCCGCGCTCAAAATAGCGAATATAATTGGCGTGATAAACCATGCCACCTGCATCGGTATCTTCAAAATATACTCGTACAGGTAAAATGTGCGTCTTACCCTCAAAAAAGCCACTGCTGGGTTCATATTTATTGCTCATCATCGTCCCCTGAAAGCGATAAACCCAACTGGGCATCGCGTTGCTTTTTGAGATTACGCGGCATATCCAAACCAATGGCCTCATAAGCAGCAGGCGTTAAAGCACGCCCCCGTGGGGTACGTTGTACCAAGCCTTTTTGAATGAGATAGGGTTCAATCACATCTTCTAAGGTATCACGCGGTTCAGACAGGGCAGCAGCAATGGTTTCAATGCCCACAGGCCCACCAAGGAAGGTTTCACCGATAACTTTGAGATATTTATGATCCATAATATCCAGCCCCAAGCGATCGACATCCAAACGACTTAAGGCAGCATCGGCCACTGTTGCATCAACTGTGTGTGTTTCAGCCACCAAGGCAAAATCACGGACACGGCGCAACAAACGCCCTGCAATACGCGGAGTTCCCCTTGATCGCGCCGCAATTTCCCGCGCACCATCATCGGTCATTTGCATATCAAGCAAGCGCGCACCACGGCTGATCACGCGAATTAATTCTTCAATGGAATAAAATTCTAACCGAACAGGAATGCCAAAGCGATCCCGTAAAGGGTTAGTGATAAGGCCTGACCTAGTGGTTGCACCAACCAATGTAAAAGGCGGCAAATCAATTCGAACTGAGCGCGCCGCGGGGCCCTCTCCAATAACCAAATCAAGCTGAAAGTCTTCCATGGCAGGATAAAGGATTTCTTCCACAGCAGGGTTAAGGCGATGAATTTCATCAATGAACAACACATCACGCTCTTGCAGGTTGGTAAGGATCGCTGCCAAATCACCGGATTTTGCCACCACAGGGCCTGATGTGGCGCGAAAGTTCACCCCCATTTCGCGGGCCATAATTTGCGCTAGCGTTGTTTTACCTAAGCCCGGCGGGCCAAAAAACAACACATGATCAAGGGCATCCCCGCGTTTACGGGCGGCTTCAATAAAAATGCGTAAATTATCGCGTGCCTGTTCTTGGCCGATAAAGTCATCCAGCGTTTGAGGTCGCAATGATTTATCTACATCGCCCGATAATTCGGCACCGGTAATTAAGCGATCATTGCCCTGATCATCAAACTGATCCATGCCTTTTATCCCTGACTAAGGTTTTGCAATCCAACACGGATTAGGGTGTCCAGCGAGGCGTCCTCGCCTTCATCTTTACGGGCCTGTGCCACCGCGGCATGGGCATCTGTTGGGCGATAACCCAAATTAACTAGGGCAGAAACCGCATCGGCAAAATAGGTGCTAACGGGCATTTCAGGGTTTAGGGTATCGCCTTTTGATGAAGTATGATGCGGCATAGGATCATGAGACGCAGAAGCAACCGCCATCGCCGCCACTTTATCTTTTAATTCCATCACAATGCGACCAGCCAGCTTAGGCCCTACACCATTGGCACGAGCAATCATCGCCTTATCTTGGCAAGCAATGGCAGCTTGTAATTCATCAGGGGTTAAAATGGCTTGGATGGCAAGTGCAACCTTGGCACCAACCCCTTGAACCGACAATAGAATGCGGAAAATATCGATGCCCGCTTGGCTAGAAAACCCATAAAGATGAATATGATCTTCACGAACGTGGGTTTCAATGAAAAGAACAACGGGTTCTTCAACCCCTGGCAAATTTCCCAATGTTCTGGCTGAGGCAAAAACCTTATAGCCAACACCGTTAACATCAACGATCACAAAGTCTTCACCAATATAGTCAATAATACCCTTAAGGCTTGCTATCACTGTTACTTCCTCCCAGATGTGCCGATCTTATTTTTGGTCACACAAACTTGTCCTCTCTCCCCAAAGAGAGATTACATGTTATTAGATAACAAGCAACAGGGTTCGTGTCTATCTTTGATCCAGCATGGCACTGGAAATTTTTCGTGTGGTTTGCAAATGGTGACTATGGCAAATGGCAATGGCCAGGGCGTCAGAGGCATCAGGTCCATTAATTTGCACACCCGGCAAGATATATTGCACCATGGCATGAACCTGTTCTTTTTGCGCCTTACCCTTACCCACCACGGCTTTTTTAATGTGGTTGGGCGAATATTCAGCCACTGCAATGCCTGCTTGGGCTGGCACCAACATGGCAATCCCGCGGGCCTGGCCCAATTTAAGGGTAGATTGCGGGTTGGTGTTTAAAAAGGTTTCTTCCACAGCGGCATAGTCGGGACTATAGGTTTGCACCACCTCAACCAAGCCATCAAACAATTGGATCAAGCGTTCTGCCAAGTCTTTTTTATTATCAGACTTTACTGTGCCATTGGCGACATGAAAAAGCCGGGGACCGTTGACCTCAACAATACCCCAGCCCGTTTTCTGTAAACCCGGATCAATGCCGATGATACGCATGACCCGCTCTCCTTATGAGGATAGTTTTTCCATAACATCTTCAGGAATGCTAAAGTTACCTGTTACTTCCTGAACATCGTCATCATCTTCCAAGGCTTCAATCAAGCCCATAATTTTTTCAGCCTGATCAAAATCAATTTCAATTGGCTCGTTTGGTGACCAAATAAGCTGAACTGTATCAGCCTCACCAAATTGATCTTCCAAGCCTTTGTTAACCTCATGCAGATCTTCCATTGCCGTGGTCACTTCATGGGTCTCGTCATCGCTTTCAACATTTTCAGCACCCGCTTCTAGGGCTGCTTCAAACATGCTGTCAGCATCAGTTACCTCGGCCTTGTAAATAATTTGACCTGCACGGGTGAACATATAGTTCACACTGCCAACCTCACCCAAATTACCGCCACGCTTTGAGAAAATAGCGCGAACATTTGACGCTGTACGATTGCGATTGTCGGTTAAGGTATCAACGATTAAGGCAATGCCACCGGGACCAAAGCCTTCATAGCGGATCTCTTCATAATTTTCATCATCACCCGCTTCTGACTTTTTAATGGCACGGTCAATATTATCTTTTGGCATTGATTGCGACTTGGCATTGTTAACCGCCAAACGCAAACGCGGGTTACTATCCAAATCGCTGCCACCCAATTTGGCTGCAACGGTAATTTCTTTTGATAATTTTGAAAATAATTTCGAGCGCTTTTTATCCTGCGCGCCCTTGCGGTGCATAATATTTTTGAACTTGGAATGGCCTGCCATGTTTCTATCACTTCTTATAATGTCATGTTAAACGCCTTAGGCCGAGCCAACACTCAGCCACCATTAATTGTCTTTGTTAATACACAGACAACAGGGTTTTGAAAAGGGCTTTTGAGCGCTTTTTTTTAAGATTAACCCTGCAATGGCCTAATATCTGGTTCAACAATGGTTGCCCTTGCCTTTTTGCTGGCAATCAAATCTTTGCTGTAATAGTTAAAAATGACAGGCGGAGACTTTGCCAAAAGGGTGGGGTTTTGATCACGAAAGATAGGCCATTCATTAGGGCAATCAGGCTTTTGCATGGCTTGGTTAATAAGGTTCAAATAATACCATGTGATGGTTTCATGATAAAGTCCCGGATACCCCCAAGCCGTGGCAAATTTGATCAAGGCCGTTTTATAACGCCGAAAGGCCTCTTGCAGATCAAACTGCTTCAGATAAAGCCACGCCAGCCTGACATGCTGTTCATGATTAAAGGCTTTAACATCCATTTCAACCTGCTCAAAAGCCTGTTGAAACTGGTCATCGGATAGGGCTGCGGCCTCATCGGGCGTTAGGGCAACAAGTGTGCTCATGATTATCCTTTCATCATCACACAACTGATGTACCCTAACCCCATGTGAGGCGCAAGGAGAAGGTCATGAAATGCTACTCTTTGCCGGCAAACGCCCCACAGCGTTTTTCATAGTAAAGATCGCGCAAGGCCCGTTGCTCACCCTGAAGGCGGGCATATTCATTGGCCTCAGGCCCATCACCACCTTCAAGCAACAACAAGGTTGGCCAGAAGATTAGAACACCAACTCCAGCCTGCCAATTATCACGCTTGCGTTTTTTCTTTAACGACCGGTAAAGGTCTTCAAGGCGATAATCCATTTCATTAATGTCGCGCATAATATCGCCACATTCCATTTGCTGGAACTGACCCGGTGATACATAGGCCGCCTCAATATCGCGTGGATGGCTTGCACAAGCCACAGTTAGAAAAGATAAAGCTGTCATGCTCAGGATTTTTTTAATCATTTTTTGTCTCTGTCGTAAAAGGTTTTTAGTTTTTTATTTTGATGTCATGACATTGCATCAGCGTATCTGAACAGCTCATGAATAACGATGTTAGAAATTTGTTCATTTTTGAGAAAAACTCTTCAAATTGCCATATTTATTCCCTATATAACGAGGGTCAGCTTGCTGACTATAGCGATAAATGGCGCGTGGAATAGACATTGCGGACCCGGGGGCGGAACCCGGCGCCTCCACCACAAACACTTTTCATCAGGTTTTATGATGGAAAGCGTTTTTGATGGGGGCGAATTTAGGATCGACGGGTGTTCAAAGACGTAAGCTTTCGCTCGGTATGGTACCACCGTTTAGGACCAAACTTTATAGATGCCAACGATAATGAGGCTCTAGCTGTTGCTGCTTAATAGGATCCTAACGGAAACTATATAGCAAATATAGCGCGGTAGTGGAACGTACCGGGCAACAGAAACGACTTTCCGCGGTTTGGGTGTTACCGGGCAACAGAAAACACCCACTTTCTCCCCTCCTACTTTCCCCTTAAGCAATATATACATAATCTATAAAAAGCGTTGTACTAGGGCACAGCAATATTAGATGAATGATTGCGCCACCCTTCACGGTCTCAGCAAGGGGGATTACATCCAATTGTTCAAGGTGTTTTTCAGGGCCTCTTGATCAATCGGCTTGATCAAATAATCATTCATACCAACCGCCAAGCATTTCTCGCGGTCGCCCTTCATGGCATTAGCTGTTAACGCAATGATAGGAACGTCATTATAGCTATCCCCTGCTTTACCTGCCCGAATAAACTGGGTTGCTGTGTAGCCATCCATGATCGGCATCTGACAATCCATGATGATCAGATCAAAATGCTTTTGATCGGCTTCCGCAGATAAACGAGTGATGGCGTCTTTACCATTAGAGCACAATGCAACGGTGTGCCCTATATCCTCCAACATCATCGAGATAACATGTTGGTTAATTTCATTGTCTTCAACCACCATAATATGCCCCAGTTTCGCCTCAGTAGGTAAAGAAGCACTAGACACAGCGCGCATAGAAGTTTCTCCCCTAGCAGCCGCATCAAGGTCAAAGTCCTCAGCATCCCAGACTTTAATATGGAATTTAAAGCTTGTTCCAACATCAATTTGGCTGGTGACGGCAATATCGCCGCCCATGATCTGGCACAATCGCTGACAAATTGCTAAGCCTAAACCAGTGCCACCAAATTTTCTGGTGGTTGAAGCATCGGCTTGTGTGAAAGACTTGAAAAGATCAGGAAGATAGTGTTGCTCCATACCGATGCCTGTGTCTTTCACTTCGGCCTCTAGCACGAGATCACCGTCAGAATCACCAGGATCGGGACGGCTAGAGACCGTCACTTTAACATGACCTTTGGGAGTAAATTTGATGGCGTTGCTGATAAGGTTATTAAAAATTTGACGAATACGGTTGGGATCAGAAGCAATCATATCGCTTGACAAACCGTCCACATCCAAAATCAACTTAACGTCTTTTTCGCCAATCTGAGTGTTCATTAATTGAACGATATCAGAAAGCAAATCACGAACATTAAACTCTATCCGTTCAAGGACCAATTCAGACGATTCAACCTTGGCAAAATCAAGTATATCATTGATCAATGCCAATAATGATTTTGCACTAGTTTCTGCTAATTTTAGTAGGCGCTTTTGCCCCTCTGACAAATCCTCTGACTCCATCAGATGTAAAATGCCTAAAACACCGTTCATCGGCGTTCTAATTTCATGGCTCATATTAGCAAGAAAAACAGATTTTGCCTCATTGGCTTGGTGTTCTTTTTCTAGCGCCGTTTGCAATTCATGGGTTTTTTCCTCAACAATGCGTTCAAGGTTTTTATTGAGCATGACTAATTCATCATTGAGGCTAGCTTTATCGGCACTGGCCGCCTTTACTTCAAAAAGGCTATCCCCAAGGCGCATGGCAAAATCATTGAGACGCGCTTGCATTTCTCGAATTTCAATAATTTCCGTTTTATCTCCACTGGTAAAATCAAGAAAGCCAAAATCATCATCGTCATAATCTCGAGAAAGTTTTTCATTCAATTCTCTGATAGGTGCACTGATTTTAGCAGCCAAGGCACGGGTTAGAATAAAGCCAATTACTAAGGATAGAATCAACACCACAAGGGACATGTATGCAAATTGCGCGATACCGCCCTCATAAAGGGTTCTGGGAAGAGCCAGAAACACCTTCCAACCTAATGAATTATCAACAGAAAGGCGCGGTACAATGGCCAAACGGTTTTCGGTGTTTAAGAAAAACTGATCATTTTCAACCTTATTTGCTTCAATATAGGCCGCGATTGGTAGGTTAGAGATATCTTCAAGAAATTGATACCCCAACTCTGGAGACGCATAAATAATACGATTATTATTATCAATCAGTGCGAGATATTCTTCTTCTAAAATAAGCTCTTTAACCTTATCTGACATCACTTCTAGATTTAAAGAAGCCTGCAAAATACCCACGAAAACATTGTTTTCAAACAGCGGCACAGATAATGCAATGATTGGGTCGCTACCAAAGCCACGCCCCATAAAGGCTTCAGACACAAATGATTGTCCTGTTTCTTTCGCCTCATAAAAATAGGGTCTATCCGCAACGTTTGTCAAACCTTCGCTTTTTGCCATTTCAAGCAGATTCTCAGGGGCCGAGGCAACAATATTACCTTGGTCATCTGCCATCAACATGGTTAAAATACTGGGATAACGATCATTAATAGCCAAGATATGCTTTGCCCAATTTTCATGGGAATGGTCATCGACTAATAGCTCCCTGCTCAATAATAACGCTGTTCTATGCTCTTCAATAAAGCTTTCCATCATAACTGAAATATTATGCGATCTATTTTGCAAGGAGGATTGCACCTCTACCCGCCGATCTGATTGCAAAACCTGTAACCACACAATGGAGATCACAATGATGGCAATGCTGATAGCAAAGAAAACATTGTTTCTAATTGCGTGCTCAAACGTTTGCCCTTGAGCATAAAGGGACAAGCGTGTGCGCTCATGCAAATTTGCAAGGAAATAACCCAACATCACGTTCAACAAGCCATTAAAAATAAATTTAATAACAATTGCAATTTGGGAGATGACGAGGAAGTTGCCATAACTCATGTAGGAAATTGCGACAATAACCCAGCCTGCGGTAAACCAATAAAGCATGCCACTGTGAACAGGGCTTTTGTGTCGGTCTACGGCCCAAGCAATGACCAAAATTTCAAGCGCTAAGGGAATGGTTATTAAGGCATGACCCCAAATATAAAAGGGCACTAGGCTAGACAGAACAGATATCGCCAACCCCGGCAGAAGACCAAACATCAAGGTGATCGCCACTGCAATGATGTTACCAAACACCATTAATGCACCCGCAAAAAGTGGGACATGCCAAAAGTTAATCGCACACGCGCCAATTAATGCCGCCAACCAAATTAGCAGAAAAAAACGAGTTTCTGTATTTTTATACAAGGTTATCTTCAAAACCAGTCCATTAACCCATGCATTTTATTATCATTTTTAAAGAGTTACATGACCCTTACATTAAAAAAACACATGCTAAATTGTTTCGACGTAAATTCAATACAAATCTAGTCACTGCAATAAAAGTTTCATATTACATCACAATCGATTACACTAATATTTGGTGTTTTCCCATGTCAGCAAAACATTGCCAAACGAAGACATATGATTGACGTGATAATCAAGGCAAGGCATTTATGTTGCCCACCTTTCAACAAACTGGTATAGAACGGCAAATTTTGGATATTCGGCATGGCTGATTAAAGACTTTAAGGATTGATCGATGAAAATTGATGGTAACTCTATCCGTCCCGGTAACGTTATTGACTATAAAGGCGGCCTTTGGCGCGCTGTAAAAATTCAACACACCCAACCGGGTAAAGGCGGTGCATACTTACAAGTTGAATTAAAGAACTTGCGCGACGGCACCAAATTGAACGAACGTTTCCGTTCCAGTGAAAAAGTTGAAAAAGTTCGCCTTGAGCAAAAGCAATATACTTTCCTTTTTGCTGATGGTGACATGTTCACTTTCATGGATGGTGAAACTTATGAGCAAATTAGCATCAGCGCTGAAGACGTCGGTGATGATTCTGTTTTCTTGCAAGATGGCATGCAGGTTGAGATCGAATTTTATGAAGAAACCCCTCTGGGCGTTTCTTTGCCTGACACCGTAACCCTAGAAGTGGTCGAAACCGAGCCTGTTATTAAAGGCCAAACCGCCGCTAACTCAAATAAGCCTGCTGTTTTAGATAATGGCCTGCGTGTTATGGTTCCTCCCTTCATCGCTCAAGGTGACCGTATTGTTATTCGCACTGAAGACCGCACCTATTCAACCCGCGAATAGTTGCTGCCCCTAAGCATTTTTTAGGCCCAACCCGATGAGATATAAGTTGGGCCTAAACAATCTACTTGCTTTTTTTGCAAAAAGGCGTAAATAGCCCCCTAATAGCGCAGCCCTGAAAAAGGACACACGCTGTCACCCATCGTTCTTTTACACTGTGATCAACTTACGAATTCGGAGAAATGACCCATGTCAACCCGTTCAGCCCTTATCAATGTTATGGTCAGTGCCGTTTACAAGGCTTCTAAAAAACTGCGCCGTGACTTTTCTGAAGTGGAACAATTACAAGTTTCAAAAAAAGGCCCTGCCGATTTCGTATCATCAGCTGATCGCCGTACCGAAGATATCCTTATCAGTGAATTAAGTCATTCCCGCCCAGACTTTGGTTTCATTACCGAAGAGCATGGTGAGATTAAAGGCGAGAACCCGCGCCAAACTTGGTTGATAGACCCCATTGATGGCACCACCAACTTCCTTCATGGCTTGCCGCATTTTGCCATGTCTGTCGCCCTTGTACATGACGGGCAAATCGAAGCGGGCGTTGTTTACGACCCCATTAAAGAAGAATTGTTTTGGGCTGAAAAAGGCAAAGGCGCTTGGATGAATGATAATCGCATCCGTGTTTCTGCCCGTCGTCAATTACCAGAATCACTTTTGGCAACTGGTTTGCCATTCCTTGGTAAAGGTGACAGTGATTTAACCACTGCAGAATTAAAAGAAATTATGCCATCTTGTTCAGGTGTTCGCCGTTTTGGCGCGGCATCCCTTGATTTGGCTTATGTTGCAGCGGGCCGTTTTGATGGCTTTTGGGAACACGGCCTTCAACCATGGGATATTGCTGCTGGTTTATTGCTGGTGCGTGAGGCAGGCGGTTACGTATCCACCACCAGCGGCGGCACGAACATCTTGGAAACCGGCGATGTGCTTGCCACCAATGGTGAAATTCAACGTGCCACGGAAAAATTACTGCGCGATGCAAAAAGAAGCTTGCGATAAAGCAATCAAAAACGCATAGTGTGCAAAATTTTTAAGACTTTTGAAAACAGGACTGTTTCATGAAAACGATTTTTAAGATGTTGGCTCTCACCCTATCTTTTGGTGCTTTTGCCAATGTTGCAGCAGCACAAGATAACCAACCCTTATCAGAGGTGGGTGACTTACGTCGTATTACCCCCCCTGTGAAACCAGTTTTCATTCAGTTCGATGATCAGCAATTAGGCCTACCTGTTCCTGCGTTGGAAGACCTAAAAAATATGGCAGCGCGCCTGCGTGGCACCCGTGACCGTGTGATGATTTACGCCGTTGCCGATGACAATATCAGCGATGGTCAAGAGGCGCTAAAGCTGTCCTTTACCCGCGCCATGTTAGTTCGTAACATGTTAATGGATTATGGTGTTTTGATCAACCAAGTTGACCTTGAAACCAAACCTTATTTAGATGATGACATGCCAAAACCAAGTGAAGCAAAAAGTGAGGAAGGCCATTGGGTTTATATCGCTGAGGTTAAAAAACCTGAATAAATACCAACAATAATCTTATAAAAAATTAAAGGGCTGAACCGTCATAGGTCAGCCCTTTTTTCTTATATAAATACCTCATCAGTTCTATTGACTGCGGCGCACATTAACGCTGCGCGATGTGCCCTCTGGCGATAGGTAATAACTGCTGCCAAAGCCTTTTTTGATCACCGCTTTAAAGGGCGCATCACGCAGGCGCATGCTATTGCCGCTGGTTTGTCGCCACACTTGCCCATCGCTGGTTCTAAAACGCGACATGCCATAGGGGTTATGCCACATACGAACAATTTCAACACTCACTTCATCAGGTGTGTCTTGCTTGGCCTGTTCAATTTCTGTTGGCTTACCAATGGTATCAATCAAATCTTTTTGCGCCGCTTCGGGGGTATAAACACCACCGTTTGCAAAGGCGTCATAGCATTTGAGGCGAATAGCAGCATTGTCAATTTGGGTGCAGTCTTTGTAGGTTTCATAAGGTTTATTTTCTTGTGCTTTAACATTTGCCGTGGGCATTGTTAAAGCCACACTAGCCCCCATAAAAGCCATGGTCAAAACCACACTTAAGCCTTTACCCTTTTCCAACCGAATGTTTTTCATTCAAACGTCCTTTCCTCAAATTCTGTTTCTATTTAGCCTTCCACTTTGTCACAATCAAGGCTTTGCTCGTCATGCTTTTGCCGTTTTTCCTTGTCAGCATAAAACTCAGGCTTGCACTAATGACAGATGTGTTTAAAATTAAAGCAGTTTTTGGATTTGGACAGTTGAGGAAATTTTATGACCAAACCCGGTAAATTTTTATCGCGTATGATGATCTTTATGGCAGTTGTGTTGGCAATTGTGGCGCTATTGTTTGGCGCCATACAACAGGCCTTCATGGCAAACATTGCCATCAACGGCGTCATTCTTGGCGTCTTGTTGGTTGGTTGTGTATTTATCTTCCGTCAAGTTTTGGGCCTTAAGCCCGAAATTGAATGGGTGGAAACCTATCGCCGTGCATCCAATTCCTCGGCCCCCATTGCACGTCCCCCAAAATTATTATCACCGATGGCGTCCTTATTAGGTGAGGAAACCTCAACCATCAAATTATCGGCCATGTCGATGCGCTCACTGCTTGACAGCATCGCTTCCCGCCTTTCTGAGGGCCGCGAAACATCTCGCTACATGATCAGTTTGCTAGTTTTCCTAGGTCTATTGGGCACCTTCTGGGGTTTGCTTGATACTATTGGATCAATTGGCACCACCATTAAAAGTTTAACCGTGGGCGGTGAAGACATCACCACCATGTTTGACGATTTAAAACGCGGCCTTGAAACGCCTTTATCGGGCATGGCAACGGCGTTTTCATCTTCGCTTTTTGGTTTGGCAGGCTCACTTATCCTTGGCTTTTTAGACCTGCAGGCAGGCCAAGCACAAAACCATTTTTATAATGATTTAGAGGAATGGTTATCCTCTGTTTCAAAACTATCTAGCGCCAGCGCCCTTAATATTGATGGTGAAGGGGGTGGCAGTGCATCGGCTTATACCTCTGCCCTTTTAGAGCAATCAGCCGATAGCTTAGAAAAGTTACAGCGCATTATGAGCCGTTCTGAGGATGCTCGCAAATCAACCGATTTGGCGCTCACCAATTTGGCCGAGCATCTAGCCGCCCTTGGCGACCAGCTAAAATCGAATCAACAATTGATGCAGGGTCTAGGGGAAAGCCAAATTCAAACCCAAAAAGTGCTTAATCAATTGGTTGAAGGCAGCAGTGGCAATAAGACAAAAACCACCACCCTTGATGAAGCCAGTCGTGAGCATTTACGCAACATGGATGTTCATATGAAGCGCTTGGTTGACCAGAACAACAATGACCGCATGGTGGAAGATTTGCGCGGCGAGTTTAAGTTACTGGCGCGTACCATTGCCACCGCTCTTGAACAAAATAAATCTCAACGCGATTAAGGTGTCTTCATGTTAGGGCGATCACAGCGCAGATTAGAACCTGATAACACTTGGCCGGGCTTTGTTGATGCCCTGTCATCGCTGTTACTCGTGATAATTTTTCTTTTATCGATGTTTGTTTTGGCGCAGTTTTTCTTAGGGCAAATTTTATCAGGTAAAGATGCTGCCCTTGAAGAGCTGAAGGGCAAGGTCGCTGAACTGTCTGATATGTTAAAATTGGAACAAGATGCCAATGCCCAATTGCGCTTTGATTTGGGGCAGTTAACCTCCAGCCTACAAGCAGCCCGCCTTGACCGTGATGATGCTTTGGCACAGGTTAATAATCTGCAACAAAGCTTGGCTGACGCCAATCGTCGCCTTGATGAAGCCCGTCAAAGTGGGGCCACCACTGCCGCTGATTTGGATGAATTAGAAGCGCGCTATGCCACCTCGCAAGAAGAACTGGAAGAACAACGCCAACTAACAATCAGCGCCCAGCAAGAGGTAACCCGTTTAAGCAATGCGTTAAATGCCCTGCGAGAACAATTAGCCCGTTTAAACGCCGCCCTAGAAGCATCAGAACAGCGCGATAAAGAGCAACAAGCGGTTATCGCTGATTTGGGTCGCCGCCTTAACGTTGCCTTGGCCGCCAAGGTTGAAGAATTAGCGCAATATCGCTCAGAGTTTTATGGTCGCCTACGTCAAGTACTAAACAACCGCAGCGACATTCGTATTGAAGGTGACCGCTTTATTTTCCAATCAGAATTATTATTTGCAAGCGGCAGTGCTGAACTGGGTGAAGCAGGACAGGAAGAACTGGCTAAATTTGCCGAAACCTTGTTGGAAATTGCTGCCACAATTCCTGATGAAATTGATTGGATATTGCGGGTTGATGGCCATACCGACCCGGTTCCTATATTTAATAATGAGTTCCGCTCAAACTGGGAATTATCAACCAGCCGTGCGCTCACCGTTGTGCAAAACCTCATCCAAAATGGTATTCCTGCCAATCGTTTGGCGGCCACTGGCTTTGGTGAGTTTCAGCCTTTGGTTCCGGGCCAAACCGATGAAGCCAACCGCCGCAACCGCCGCATTGAAATGCGTTTTACGCAAAAATAAACCAGCCCTATTCCGCTATTGTTTAAGATAAACTTTGCCCCTATACTCATTCATATTTCGGGCATTCTTTTGGGGAATTTTTATGAAAAAAATCTTATCACTTATGGCAACAGGTTTGGTCGCTGTTTCTTTTACGGGCACCAGTTTTGCCCAATCAACGGGATCAAACTTTTTTGAAGGTGCTTATGCTGGCGTTGGATATGGTTCAGGCAAAATAAAAATTACCACTGTTAATGACGCCACCAGCGTAACTGACCGCAATGATAAGAACACCGATGGGGTTTACTTCCTAGGCGGCTATCGCCAAGAAACCCCCTATATGAATGTTATGGTTGGTGCCGAAGTTTCTTATTATTTGGCAGGGTCTAATAAAAACATAAGTGCAGGTCAGATTATTCTTGATGACCTTTCCTATGCATCAGCAACCCAAAACAAAGGCAGTTTGGGTTTTGATCTGATGGGTGGTTATGTTCTTGGGCCCGATGAAAACTTTTTGGTGTTTGCCACACTTGGTGTGCAAAGCATGAAGCTTGAAGTGGCTGACACCGCCTTTGATAGTTATTCAAAATTAGCTTTTACCGCAGGTATCGGTGGTGAAGCCTATATTTGGCGTGGCCTTGGCCTGCGTGCCAATGTGAAATTTGGTGGCGCCAGCGTTAAAGAAGAGCTGTTTAATGGGGCCTTAAGCTATAAGGGCAAAAAACCGCCAACAGCATTAATTTGGCAATGATTTATAACTTCTAAATCTGTCACCCAAAACCAACATGTTAAGGGCCGCGCTGGAGATATTATCTTTAGCGCGGCATTTTTT
>CAKZLM010000111.1 GCA_937126915.1 uncultured Alphaproteobacteria bacterium | reverse complement strand
ACCTTGGCCCACGTGAAATGTTTGTGGCTAAGTTCCCAGATGATGGCACTGAGCGTACCGTTTTGGAAACGCAATTAAAGCTTGAAGGCGATAATTGGCATAATGATGGTGATGTAAAGGCACCAGTGCCATACCGCGAGCCACAGGGCAATATCTCATACGGGATGAACCTTGACGGTGAAGTGAGCGATAATGATTTTCAAAGCCCAGAGGGTGTTGAGGGAATTGACAACCAGTTTTACCGCGTGGTTGGCTGCACCAATAATTATATGAAAGCGGGCTCAATGCGCCACTTCATTAACGTTTTTATGCGCCAATATAACAACAATCGTTGGATGTTTGAGTTAACGGGTGTTGATGACCTTGAAAATGATGATGATGTGACATTGACGACCTATCGCGGCCGTGATTCATTGTTGGTGGATGCCACTGGGGAAAGTTATACGCCCGGTGGAACACAGCGCATTGATGAACGCTGGGGTAAAGAGTATGTATCACAGGTCAAAGGTAAAATCGTTAATGGTGTGCTAACCACTGATCCCATTGATGAAATTAAAATTCCATCAGGGTCTACCTTTAACACCAATGGTCTTGAGCGTTATCAAGGCCTTCGTTTCCAGCTTGAGATTAATTCAACATCAGCCTCAGGCCTTTTGGGTGGCTATATGGACCTAGAAAAGTTCCGTTTATGGCGTAACACCACATGGTCAACCCACCACCAAAGCTATGGACAGGAAGAGGCGACATCACTGTTTGCCGCAATGCGCCGCCACGCTGATGGTTACCCTGATCCTGAAACTGGTCAGAACACGGCTATTTCTATGGCTCATCAGGTAACTTTCGTGCAAACCTATATTTTGCACCCTGAGGACAAAACCGAAAAAGCCACCCCAGCCATGCCTTAAGGTATCAGCTGGAATATAGATAATACAAAAAAGGGGCATACGATTGTATGCCCCTTTTCATTTTTATGGTCTTTATGGTGTTTAGGCCATTAATTGGACACCATATACATTCCAATAATAATAGAACCAAACCATGAAGACGCCAGCTAAGCTAACTAGCGTATAATGGATGCGACGACCCAAGCGCCAATAGCCATCGGTCCAACATTTGATCATGTGATAAACCATACCGATTGTTAAGATAGCAGCTAAATCAGGCAGCAGAATAGCCATTTTGAACGAGCCAGGAATATTAAACAGTAGGTTAGACTGATGCTGTGAAATAATCACCACCAACGATATTACAAATAATAGCGTCACGCCACTGGTTGCCATCGAGAAACGAATGGCTGCACGTTCGTTTGGCATCATGGTTTTATACTCTTTACGGCGGTAAATCCATCCCGTCCAAACCGTTAGGAAGAAAAGAACGGCTAGGGCGGGCAGCATGGTTTTAAACAAGGGGCTTTCAGCAGCTGGAGCACGACTGGCCGACATGAAAGTCATACTGTCTAAATACATATCCTGCACCATGCCGTTATCATCACGGCCAAAGGCAATGCGTTGGCTACCATCAACCTCAATAAACAGGTCTTTATCAATTTCAACAAATTGACGAGGGGCACCAAACCCAGCGATGAAAAGAGTATTATCTTCGGTTGGGGCCACTTGAATACCACTGCCTAACATAGCAAAGGCTTTTTCAAGAGTTGATTGATTGTGACGCCAGAACTTGTAGGTACCTGCATAATCAGCAGCGCGGTCTTTAAAGTCATCTGGTGCTTCTGGAGTGGTTTCATCAACAGGGAAATAATGATCATAGAACAAGTCTAAAATGGCACCACGGGCCTGACCTCCAGTATCACCCATGAAGGACACGTAAAGGCCAAGATTAGCTTCTTTATCAATCATTAAGTTAGAGTGGAATAGGGTGGTATCGCCACCATGACCAATAAGACGTCGGCCATTGATAAACTTTTCATAAAAGCCATGTGCCATGCTTGAAATGCGGTCATCAGGGGTGAAAAGGTTGCTGTGCATCAGTTTAGCGGTTTCTTCCGCCAAGATACGGTTACCATTTAGCTCGCCATTGTTCAGGTGGGCGATCATAAACTTTGCCATATCTGTAGCGGTTGAAGATAAAGCACCTGCAGGGCCAAAGCTTGCAATTATTTCAAACTTTTTGGCATCCCAAACACCCATTTTACGCTTGTAACCAACAGCCATTTTTTCATTCAGGTCGGCGGGTAGTGGCTCTTCAAAGCTTGAGTTGTTCATGCTCAAAGGATCAAAGATTTTTTGTTTGATATATTCGTTAAAAGGAATGCCAGAGACATTTTCAACAATTAAACCAGCCAAGGCGGTGGCATAGTTTGAATAGGCAGAATATTCACCCGGTTTATTAAGACGGCGCGGAATGTATTTTGCCATGGCCTCACGCAAGGGCAGGGTATTGGCAATGTCATCGGTTAGCAAAAAGCCAAACGCACCCTCTTCAAAGCCTGCTGTGTGGGTTAAAATATGCTCTAAGGTAATTGGCTCATCAAATGTGGCCGGAATTTGGAAGGTCTTAAGATATTGATTAACATCAGTTTTAAGGTCAAGCTTGCCTTCTTCCACCTGTTGCATCACTGCGGTCCAAGTAAACAATTTTGAAATTGACCCCGGACGGAACAGGGTGCCATCAGCGGTGGCGGGAATTTTCTTCTCTCTGTCTGTAAAGCCGTAAGCTTTGGCAAAAATAATTTCACCATCCTTTACCACAGAAACAGATCCTGCAGGAATGTCTAGACTGGCGATTTGTGCCTCGACGGTGGCATCCATAAAGGTGGTAATATCAGCAAAGCGATCACTCATTAGTGCTGCTGTTTCAGTGGCAGTGGCGGCGGCCTGATTGACCATTTCTGCGGGGTCACTGTCTTGTGCCCCGGCAACGCCCACCACCGAGACCAGAGCGGTAAACGCCGCGGCCTTAAGTGTATGTTTCATTTTTAAAAACATGTTGTTTCCTCCCATTTTGTCGTGAACTATCCCCATAATTGTGGGTTTGGTATACTCACAAATCCACCGTCTTGATACTCTAAGGCGTGGTCAATATCTGATTTTAAGAAAAGTGGGCCGTCAATGTCGACAAATTGACAGAACTGCCCGATGACATAGGCGGGCGCCATTGAAAGCGACGAGCCTGTCATATTGCCAATCATCAGGCCTTTATTGTCGCGTTGGGCCAACTTCACCAATTTTAAGCCTTCCGTGAGGCCGCCGCACTTATCCAGTTTAATGTTAATAACATCATAGCGCTTTGCGGCTGTTTCATATTCGGCCACATTCAGGCAGCTTTCATCAGCCCCCAATGGCACGGGTGAGGAAAAACCTTCGAGTTCTTCATCACTGCCGCGAGGCAAGGGCTGCTCAATCATGGCAATGCCTAGTTTTTCTGCAGCTGGTATGTAGTTTTTTAATTCGTCAAAGGTCCAGCCCTGATTAACATCAACGATCAATTTGGCGTCTGGCCGTTGGGCACGTATTGCTTCTAGGCGGGTGATAGGATCATCGCCGCTTAATTTAATTTTAAGGTGGGGATATTGGCTTAATTCTTTGGCGCGCAGGCCCATTTTTTCTGGCGTATCAATACCCACAGTTGCCACAGTGACTAATGGTTTGGGGGCAATGGAAAGACGTTGCCACACAGATACACCAGATTTTTTTGCTTCTAGGTCCCACCATGCACTATCAAGAGCATTTCTGGCGCCGCCATGAGGCAAAAGCGATTGAATTTTATCTTGTGTTAAGCCAGCCTCAACATCACTTCTAATAGCCTCTAGTTGGGCAATCATGCTGTCTTGGTTTTCATTGGTATAATAAATGCCCATGGCCTCACCATGGCCAACACAGCCATCTTCTTCAAGCGTTACCTTGATGGTGTCAGAATTATTGAAAACATAGCCTGTAATGGCAAAAGGAGACTTTAGAGGTAAACTGTTTTTCTCAACGAGGAATTTCATTTTATGAGGCCTCTTTGGTTGCAAATGTTAAATTCATATAGTCGATGATGGCATCTGTGCTGCCTCTAATGGGGTCCACGGCGGGAAGCTGATATTTATCGGATAGGCCCTTTAAATAAGCCGCACTTTCTTCTTCGGACAAGGATGAGGTGTTTGCGCTGATACCAACACAGCAAATGTTAGGGTTTACTTGTTGTCCAATGGAAATGGTTCGTTCAATCACCGCATCAATGCTGGGTAATTCAAAGTCAGGCCATCCTTCAATATGGGTTCTCCCTGCCGCGGTGCATACGACAAAGGCATCAGGTTGTGAGCCAACTAAAAGGCCAATGCTTACACCACTATATCCAGGGTGATAGAGGCCACCTTGGCCTTCAACGATATCCCAATGATCAGGAGTATTGTCGGGGGACAGTAATTCTGCCGCACCGCTAATAAAATCAGCAACAACGCTGTCGATCGGCAGGCCTTGACCTGCGATCATAATACCTGTTTGCCCACTAGCGCGAAAATCAGCATTTAAGCCTCGTTTTTTCATGTCGCGTTCAATGGCAAGGGCGGTATATTTTTTACCAAGGGCGCAATCAGTGCCAACGGTTAGTAAGCGCATGCCACTGCGTTTTTTACCCGTTCCAACGGGTAATATTTTAGGTGGTACGCGCACATCGACCAATGTTGAACCAGAGGTTTTAGCCGCCGCGACAAGGCGAGGACTGTCTGATAAGCGCGAATGTACCCCCGCCACAATATCAAGGCCAGCAAGGGCAGCTTCTTCTAAAATATCCAACCAATCATCTGGGATGGCCCCGCCGACAGAGGCAGTACCAATAATCAATGATTTAACCCCAGCAGCCTTGGCATCTTGAATGCTCATTTTGGGTAAGCCAAGGTCAACGGTGCCCCGCTCAAGGTTCAATTGACCAGCACATAATTCAGGACGCCATTGGGCTATCCCAGCACCTGTTTTGGCATAAGTTGGTTCGGTTTCGCGGCCTAAAAATAGGAGGTATGGGGCTTTTATGGTAATTTTATTCATCCGTTATTCCTCTGCTTTTGAGGGCTTGTTATAGCCGGGGCCACGCAAAGCGGTGCCCGGTGTTGCGCCAGTGTGCTGGCCATTATTTAAAACAATTGTGCCATTAACTATAACATAGTCAATGCCTATGGGTTTCAACGTTGGGTTTTCCCACGTTGCGGTATCGTCAATCTCGTCGTAATCAAAAACGGTAATATCAGCCATATAGCCTTCTTTGATTATGCCGCGATCATTTAATTTCATGCGCTTGGCGGCAAGGCCAGTCATTTTATAGATAGCGGTTTCCAGAGGGAGAAGCCCTTCATCACGCACATAATTAGCAATGATTTTGGGGAAGGTGCCATAACTTCTAGGGTGCGGCAGGCCAAGGGCATCAAGGTCGCCTTCTTTAAGGGCAGAGGCCGCATCACTTCCGATGGTGACATAGGGGTGTTTGATGGCTTCACGCACATCATCCTCACTCATCATAAAATACAGCGCGAAGGGGCGTTTTGGGTAAACCTCTAGCATAATATCCCACGCAATGTCTGCTGGATCACGGCCTAAGGCCTCGCCAATATCGGCAAAAGATTTGCCGTGAAACTTTTTGAATTCTGGCTTATTGGAATTGGCCAACACAACATTTTGCCAGCCGCCTGACACATAAACCAAATTGGTCCATCCTGTTTGCGGGCCTGCAGCAATCTCGGCTTTCATTTTTTCGCGAATGGCAGGGTTTTTTAGGTCTTCTAAGGCCTGCTCAACACCGTTTTCATAAAGCCAATTAGGGGCAGTAACCTCCAACCCCGTACCGCCAGCGGTATAAGGATAAACATCGGCCATCACATCAACACCACGATCACGGGCATTAGAAATAAGGCTTAAGGCAGCTTTCATGTCTTTGCCCCAATTGGGGTAGTAAGCGCCTTTAAGGTGGAAAATTTCAACCCCAGCACCGCTTTCTTCGCCAATGCGAATGGCCTCTTCAACCGATGTTAAAAGTTCGGCACTTTCGCCACGAATATGACTGGCATAGATGCCGCCATAATCAGCCGCTGTTCTTGCTAGTTTGATAAGGTTTTCAGTTTTGTGATAGGCCGATGGTGGATAGATCAACGCCGTTGTGATCCCCATCGCGCCGCCTTGCATGGCGGTGGCAATCTTTTGTTGCATGGCGTTAATTTGGTCATTGGTTGGATCAATGTTGCTGGTGCCCAACACCGCTACCCGCGCCTGTGTGGCACTGTAATAGCTGCCAAAATTAACCGAAATACCTTTGGTTTCTAGCTCGTTAAAATAGGCATCAACTTCTTCAGCGGGGACGGGTGTGCCGCCTTCACCACCGATAAGGGTGGTTACCCCCATATTAATTTTATTGGGAGCAAGCCCGACTTCACGCAAGGCATAGCCTGATTGGTCCATCATATCAATCCAGCCGGGCGAGATGATCTTACCGCTTGCGTCTATTAAGCGTTCAGCGCTTTGATTGATGGTGCCAACCTTAACAATTTTACCATCATCAATGGCAATATCTGCAAGGCGGGGTTTGTTGCCAGTGCCATCAACCACGGTACCATTTTTAATGACGATGTCATAATGGCCATCTTTTGCCTTACTGCCACCTGCTATCATACAAGATGCAGTGACGGATAGAAGTATAAGGGATTTAAATGTCATTGTGTGTGCCCGTTTAGTTTAGTTGACTTGCTTGTTGCGGATAGGCTTGCCCGGTAAAACGCTGGTGTCTAAAACGCCCTCTTTTACCAATTGAACACCTGATACAATCACATGGCTCATGCCTTCAGACATTTGTGCGGGTTTTTCAAAGGTTGCCTTGTCGGTGACCGTGTTCATGTCGAAAACAACAATGTCAGCATCAGCGCCCACTAACAGGCGACCTTTTTGCTTCATTTGTGGGATGGCCTCTTCCAGCATGGCAGCAGGGCCATAACTTAAACGGCGGATGGCTTCCATTAGGCTAACGCTTTGCATTTCACGAACATAAACCCTTAAAAAGCGAGTGAATGTGCCTGCACTTCGTGGGTGGCTCCAAGCGTTTTCAGGAATTGGCCATGTGTCTTTATCAATAAACTCACCATCCACTAACCAGCCGCCCCCGTCTGATGCAATGACGCCGTTGGGGAACAACACTGATTGATCCAAAAAGGCTTGGTCTTCAGGGTTGGTAACATCTAAAAAGTGAATAATAGAAGGGGTTTCAGGCTTTTCAGTTTGGTAATATTCTAATTCTTCCTCAGTTAAACGCTTGCCACCAACATCAAAATTGTGGGCTGTAACCCCGCCAATCCGTTCGCGCCATTTGGGGCCCTTAAACATGGCGGCACCAATCCCCGTTGAACCAGCGCCATAAGGATAAGCTTCGGTAGTTATTTTAACGCCTTTCGCTTGGGCATTGGCAACAAGGGGCGCTATCATTTCAATATCACGAAGGCTCATGGAATTCATGTGAACGATATGTGCATGAACGCCTGTACCAGCCGCAACCGAGACAATCTCTGCCATGCCTTCGAACGAGCTGTTGGGTTCAATCATTGATAAAAAGCGTGCATGGGTATAGGTGGGGAGGCCGCGTTTTGCCGCTAGCTCTGAAATTTTATAATATTCTTTACGACCAGAACCAGGGGCATAGCCTAATAAAAAGCCAACACCCAAGCCGCCTTGGTCAAGGCCTTCTTCAACCAATTTTGTGATGCGGGCCAATTGTTCGTCAGTGGCAACTTCTTCTTGCCAGCTTGGCTCTTTAAAGCTTTCAAAAAACCAGCTTTCGCCATGAACGGGGTCAGTGTTTAAAAAAGTGGCGATGCGGGCATTACCCCAATTAACCGAGGCACCATAGTGGATAGGTCGGCCCTCAGAACCTGCTTGGTCATAATAAACTGAAACTGGCATCACGCCTGATTCTAGCTCCAGCCCGGTGGTAACGCCATCCATTGCCTGCATGCGGGCGGCTGGAATGGTTTGCCCATGGGCGTGCATATCAATAAAGCCAGGACTGACAATCATCCCCTCAGCATTGATGGTGTTATGACCCGTTAAATTTTTATCTGTAATAATGGCAATTTTGCCATCTTTAATACCAATGTTACGGGTGGCATCTGTGTTACTAGCAGGATCCACCATGCGCCCCTTTAAAATGACCAAGTCATAGGTTTCTTGTGCCATGCTGTAAGCAGGGCTGAGCAGAGACGCAATGACTAACAGTGGTTTTAAAAATGATCGCATGGTTTTTCCTTCTTTGCTATTAAGCTAAGGGTGTGCACCCTATTAATCTAAGCATTTAATCTAAGCATTTGCAGATGATTTATGAGGTGCCGCATTTTAGACACCTCATAAATTTAACAGTTTAACGTTGGATTAGAAATCCATGCGGATGTTTGCGCCAACCGTGCGTGGGCGAACAAAGAAGCCTGTTGAATTAACCACGCCTGGTGCAATTTTTTCATCTGAACGGCCTGCCAACTTATCAGCATTAAATAGGTTGGTGGCATATACATTGAGGGTCAATGTACCATTGGTCGCGCCAAAGTTAAGATCAGCAAGCATGCGGCTGTCTAATTCAACGGATGCCTGACGAACAGCTGCTTCAAAGGCACCAACCGAAGTACCTGTATAACGCAAACCACCACCAACATTGCCAGACCAATCATCATTCAAGGTTAGGTTATAGTTCCACAATAATGATGCTTTCCAGTTTGGTAGGTTAGGATAGTCATCACCCTTGTTACCGCCAATGGTTGGCTCGTCAGAGTTTAGAGTGCTTTTAGTGTAGCCAATATTGGCAGTTAAGGTAAATGGCTCAGATGGACGTGCGGTTACTGAGGCTTCAAAGCCATGAGCACTTAGGCCATCTTCAGCGTTACCACCTGTGTTGACACCCGTGATGGAAACGGGTGATTGGAAGTTAGCCCAATCAATAGTCCAAAGTGCCACATCATAGTTAAGAGTGTTTTCCTCGTTAGAGCCTTTGACACCAAATTCATAGCTCCACGCTTTGTCAGAAAAGACAACTGGTGGCGCAATATCAGTGCCTGTTGCGGGGTCAATAACCGGAATGTTGGGCTGGGCAGGGCGATAACCACTGGCAATACGAGCGTATAGTGACATATTGTCATCAAGGCGATAACGCGGCGCCAACAAGTACGTTTTTACGGTGTCTTTGATAACCTCACCTTCAAGTAACGACTTACCAAGTAAAGCACCATCGGTTTGAAGGTCTAGAACAATTTTGTTCTTGCTAAGGCGCATGCCGCCTGTGATGTCAAACTTGTCGCTGAAATAATAGGTTATGTCCCCAAAAAAGGCATTTTCACTATAGTTTGATGGAAAGTTTGCATAGGCAAAATCAAACGCAGGCGTTACTTGTAAGTCCTGCACCTGATAGGTATCTTCGTTGGTGCGATAATAGCCTGCGATCCATTCTAAGGTATCACTTTCAGCAGATGTTAAGCGCACCTCTTGGACTGATTTTTTTGAGCCAGAACCGGCTACGACATCAACCTTAGTGGTGGTGCCAGGCGCATTGCCTTGTAAAAGGTCAGCAAAAGGACCGTAAAGCCCAGTTACATCTTGAATGATGGCGGCATCATATTCTGTTTCACTGGCAGTTGCCGTTAAGGTTGCCGCAGAAAGGTCAACTTCAAGGGTTCCAGAAAGCACTTCTACATCAAAAGATTTTGGCCCCGGAACTGTGATGGTCGTGAAACCGCCGTGGGTGGTGTTGTCTGATTCTGGATCTAGATTAACAGATGATGTTTGCTGGGCATCATTTTTTTGCTTTAAATATTTTGCCCGCAATTTAATTGGTTCAGCAGGTTGGAAAAGCAAGTCAGCAGCGTATCCAATAACTTCACCGCCATCAACGTCTTTGGCAATGATGTCACCGGTAGCAGGGTCAACTTGATCAACAAAGCCTGCAACATCACGTTGGTAGCCAGATAAAGTGACACCTAATTTGTTGTTTACAATTGGCGCACTCACGCGGCCATTAACAACCGTGCCAACACCACCACCTTTTGTGGTTGACGCATCAGCACCAGCTGAGAAGCGCGGATCTTCAAGAGCTGGATCGCGCGAGATATAGCGCATCATGCCGCCCACAGATGTAGCACCATAAAGGGTGCCTTGGGGTCCTTTAATAACCTCAATGCGTTCAATGTCCATCAACATGGCATCAAGATAATAGTTAGAACCATTGGCAAAATTCGTGTTGGATGTAAGCGGGGTGTCATCTAAATAAACACCGAAAACTGGTGTGGCAGAAGATTGAGGAACACCACGTGCCGCAATGGTGCCTGCACCGGGTGAGCCACCTTCTTCGAAAGAAATGCCAGACGTATAATTTAAAACGTCTTTCACCTCCAACAGGCCTTTTAGTTTGAAAGTGTCCGGTGCAACAGCCGTTACTGCAGCTGGAACATCTTGTAGAGATTGATCACGGCGGCTGGCCGTTACAACGATTTCTTCCAATGAGACTCCATCGTCATCTTGGTTGCTGTTCTGCGCCATGGCTTGTGGCGCAATAGCTAAAACCGAAACTGCCGCCAACAGTGAAGTTTTTAATGTGATTTTTGTACGCATTTTTAATGCTCCCTAGATAATACAACAGCCTCATTCTCAATGTAGACCATTACTGAATATTATTGGCAAAAATGAAAACATAGAAAAATAGCATTGTACAGCCTTATTTTAATATTAAGGCTGATTTAATTATGTTTAAAGCGGAATAGTATCCTTGCAATCATGTCAAATTACTATAAACTTTCTGATTAGAAATAGGCAGGGGAGAGCGCGCGGTGACAAAAGAGAGCCATAAGATTAATGATGCTGACGAGGCGTTTGAGATTGTTTTAGATGCCATCGTTGTGCAAGATCTGAAGCCATCGCAAAAAGTATCTGAGAAAATATTAAGCGAGAAATATGGGATCAGTCGCGCAATTGCGAGAAATCTGATTGAGCGGTTAATTGCCAAACAGTATTTGGTATCTGTGTCGCAACGAATTACCCAAGTGGCGCCACTGACTTTGCTTGAGATTAAGCAAAATTTTGCCTTACGTAAAATGTTGCTGCCTGAAATTATATCCTTATCATCGGCGCATGCTGACTATCGAGCGCTGTATGATCTGAATGATCAAATCTGTGATTTATTACCGCTGAAAGATGATGGTTCTGCCCTTAAAATTCTTAAAATGAACCGCAAGCTTAATATGATGCTGTGTGAAAAATCTGGCTATCCCTTGATGATTGATTGGGTCAGTCAATTAGAAGACATGGCGATGCGTATTTACTGGCTTTATATCAAAACCAAAAATTCATTCCCCTATTCGGGCGAGCATCAACGGGTGATTTTTGATGTTATGAAGCAGGATGATACGGGGAGAGTTCATAAAGTGGTGTTAGACATTTTACAGCAAACCGAGGAAAGAATGCTAAACGCGATTTTTTCTCACGAACAATTTTATACCCAAGATTTGAAGGTGTGATGATCATTTCACCATAATGCGGGGGCATTGTGTGGTGGTGATTCTTAAAAATGAAAGATATGAAGATGAAAAAACTAATTTTTGCACTTGTGGTTGCTGCAACAGCTTTTGCGCCTATTGCTAAAGCACAAGACTTGCCTGCAAACTTTGACCAAATGGTTGAAGCCGATATGAAGAAATGGCACGCGCCGGGTTTGGGGCTTGCGGTGGTCAAGGATGGCAAAACCTTGTTTGCAAAAGGTTATGGCATCAAGTCAGTTAAAACAGGGGAGTTGGTTAATGCTGATACTCTGTTTCAGGCGGGGTCAACCACAAAGGCTTTCGCAGCAACGGCCCTTGCCATGTTGGTTGACGAAGGCAAGGTTGCTTGGGATGATCCTGTGATTAAGCATATACCTGAGCTTGAAATTCAAGATGATTATGTACGAGAAAACTTAACAATTCGGGATGCCTTGTCACATCGCAGTGGAATCAAGCAAATGACCAATATCAACATGTTTATTGGTAAAAGCCTGCCAAAAGCGTGGGGTATGATGGCAGACAATGGCCAGCAAACCAGTTTTCGCCAAAAATGGGATTATAACAATACTATCTTTGGCCTAAGTGGCCGCGTGGTTGAACGTGTTTCAGGAATGTCCTTTCATCGTTTTGTTGAAGAACGCATTCTAAAGCCCTTGGGTATGAATAATACCAAGATGTTAGATGCCGAGGTTGAGGCCGCTGAAAACAGAGCAGAGGCGCATCAATATCTAAAGGGTGAGACCTATGAAATTCCTTATCCCTATATTGAATATTCAGATTCAGCGGGAATGATGAATTCAACACCCAGTGATATGTCAAAATGGTTAGAGTTTTTGTTGGCAAAAGGGCAGTGGAATGATCAGCAGTTGGTCTCAGAAAAGCAATTGGCAGAAACCATGAAGCCAGTTATTTTCCTGCCGCCTGAAAGTATATATCCTGCTGCTGCTAGTTATGATCACAATTATTATTCTTACGGTATGGCGTGGTTTGCCCATGATTTTAAAGGTCATAAAGTTGCCATGCATACGGGCAGTATTGCGGGTATGTCAGCGATTATCGCCATAGTCCCTGAAAAGAATATCGGCATGTATGCCTTTATTAATAGTGACCATATCGAATATCGCCATGCCTTGATGTATACCATTTTGGGGCATCTGTTGGGCGGTGACAAAACTGATTGGTCAGAAAAGCTTTTCCCAATTTTTAACCCCGAAACACCAGCCGAACCTAGAAAACCTGAAACCTATGCCAATCTAACCTTAACTGATTTGCTGGGGACCTATACGTTAGCTGGTTCATACGATGTGGAGATTGAACAGCGCGGAGATCAGGTTTGGGGTAAAGTTGGCGAAAACCAAATACAGCTCATTAAGAAAGAAGATGGTTCTATTTTAATGTATGATAAAAAGTTAGCTCATCTTCCACGTGAGAGTTTTATGCGTGTTGTGCAAAAGAATGATGGCTCTATAAGTGATATTGTCTTTGGTGGCCTGCGTTATAAAAAAGCCAATTAAGACCATAAACAGGGCATCAATTAAAAGGGGGCAATTTTTATGTATAGCTTGTCAAAATTAAAAGGGCGCGAGCCTTATGTTATCATTGTTTTAATCTTGGCAATGCTGTGGGGCATGGGGACAATGTTTTCCTCAAGCGTCTCGGTGGTGCCAAAAACCGCCCCCGATGATGTTTTTTCTGGCCAACGGGCCTTTGACATTGCGGCTAGTTTATTGGCTGAAAATGTTCCACACCCAGCAGGCAGTGACGCCAATAAAGTGGTCCGAGATCGCATTGTGGCGCGTTTAACTGCATTAGGGTTAGACAGTGAAATACAGTCTGACTTTAAGTGCTCGCATCTGTCGCCGGGCTGTGCTTTTGTCGAAAATATCATCGGGATTAAAGCGGGTGCGGCTGGTTCAGTCGATCGCCCTGCTATTTTGGTAACATCGCATTATGACAGCGTTCCTGCGGCACCGGGGGCTGGGGATGCGACCTCTGGTGTAGCAGCTATGCTAGAAATTGCTAACAATTTAAATGCCATGAAGACATTAGAAAATGATGTGATTTTCCTCTTCACCGATGCTGAAGAAACAGGGCTTCGCGGCGCCATGGCCTTTGCGGATGATCATCCGTTGTATAAGCGTGTTGGTTTGGTGCTAAATTTGGAAGCAAGGGGAGTGACAGGTCCCAGCATGATGTTTGAAACAGGCCCTAACAACCTGAAACAGATTGCGGGTTTTAAGCAGGCCAGTGCGGCCCCAACGGCGTCATCCTTAATTATTGAAATTTATAAACGTATGCCCAATGCCACGGATTATACAGTTTATAAAATGCATAACCTGCCGGGCTTAAACTTTGCCTTTTCACAAGGTGTGTCGCTATATCATGCGCCAAAGGATGATATTGATCATTTGGACATTAAAAGCGTACAACACCAAGGCGACAATGTTTTAGCCGCGTTGAAAGTTTTTGGTGATCAGGATTTAACCACTTTAGCCGCTGACGAAGATGCTACCTATTTTGATGTGTTTGGCATGTTTTTGGTGTCATGGGCGGCCAGTATGGGTTTGCCATTCCTATTGCTGGGAACAGTGGGGTTTATTGCCTTAATTTGGCAACAAGGAGGTGCCAACGTTAAACAAATTATTGGCGCGCTTGCATGTGTGCTCTTAACCATCGTTGCCTTGCCTGTTGTGGGCTGGTTGCTATCCATGCCATTGGGGCCGTTTGGTGGGCTTCAACCACTTGCTCACCCCTTTCCCTGGCCCGCGCGTTTTGCCTTATTGGCGGCGGTTCTTTTGGTGTCGTTCATGCTGTCACGATTAGCCCTTAAGTTGACCAATAGTTCAGCACTTTTTTATGTGGTGTGGAGTGTTTATTTATTGTTGGCCTTGATCACGGTTTTGATCATCTCGGGCGCGTCTTACATGTTCTTGGTGCCGTTTTTGGCAGCCATGATCAGCGGTGCTTTATGGTCGTTAAAAGATCGTGAAGCCGCCCTTTATGTGGCCAGCATTGTTGGGACCCTAGCCGCGGCCTATATGGCGCTTTATCATTTTGCCTTTACCGAAGTCTTGATGAATTTCCAGCTAAGCCACTTTAAAATTAACACCATGGTACTTTTGGCCCTACCTTTGTTGTCACTAAGTGTATTTTGGCGTCAAGCTAATAAAACCGCCTTATTAGGGCCTAATAAATTGGTAGCTGGATTGCTGTTTGTTACCACCGTTATGGCGATTTTTGTGCCAGCTGCAACACCAGATCGTCCGATGCCGATGGTTCTATCTTATCATGCTGGCGATGATGCTAAGGGTGCTTTTTGGCAAGTGCAAGGTGTTGATAAAACTTTAAGGCCCTTTTTAGATATGGCGAACTTTTCAGCGGAAAAACAAGCTATTAAGCAATATGGTGTTAGCCAAAGTGAGGCATGGATCAAGCCGGCCCAAGATTATGATATTTTTAAGCCAACTTATAACCTGACCCGCAATGAAATTGTTGATGGCAAGCGTATGATTGAAGGTACTATCAGTTCTAACCGTGCTAGCTATCAATTGGGGCTTTCAATATCACAAAGCGAAAAAGTTGAGACGTTGCACATTGCTGATCAATTGGTGTTAGGCCACCCAGATCGACCAAGCAGAGGCGCACGACTGTTGCGATTACATGGCGCAGGGCAGAATGCGGTTTCTTTTAAACTGATATTGGTTGATGCGGAAACGCCAGACCTGTTTGTTTTTGATCAGGGCTATTTGAGTGTGATCGCTGATGCCCAAGAGCTTACGTCTTTAAGGCCTGATTACGCGTCAACGGTACATATGGGAGACCATAGTGTCGCAGTTCGCAAGATTGCGTTGGACAATTAAGTAAATCTGCCAGATGATAAGGGCAATAAACTCTAATCTTTATTTGTAAATTGTTTGTAAAGGTTCAGTTGGGACACAAAAGAACAATGATGCGAATAATAATTTACATGGCAATTTATTGGCTTTGTCGTTACCATTTTCTTTGTCTGTCTTTGGGCAGCAATTGCAATGGCGGAACAATCAAGATGAGCCAAATTTCCAGGTAATAACTGATAGTTTAAAGCCGTTTTATCATCGTGGTAATGAACATTATCTGGCACGTCTCTCTGACATGAACGAAACGGATATTTGCCAGTTGAATGAGCATGACCTGAATGTTTATGCGTTGGTGGCCAACAATGCAGATAATTACGATGTAATTGGTAAAATGCTTGTGGCTTAGTCATCTTGTAGGGCTGGTAAATTAAACAGCGTTTATTGGCAGGTTATTCAACAATGAAATGCTTCCTATAAAGTTCAAGCTGATCAGGTTCATGTTGATACTTATTTAGAGGCGGTGATCTTCTCCCCAAAAACTGAGCCATTTTTAAAGTTAGGATTTTCAGTATAACGCTCAACAGGAGATCCATTATGAAGCGTACTTTTTAGTGAAGAACAGATTATTTCTATTTTAAACGAGCATGCTGCAGACATGAAGGTTAAGGACATTATCCGCAAACATGGCATAGCGGAACAGACCTTTTACCGCTGGAAAAGCAAGTGTGGCGGCATGGACGTTAGTGATGCCAAGAAGCTTAAAAGCCTTGAAGTTGAGAACGCTAAGTTGAAGCGACTTCTTGCTGATCAGATGCTGTCTGAACGGCGCGCCTGTGGGCTACTTGGTGTCGCAAGGTCTGCGGTGCAATATAGAAGCAACCGCCAGTTCAGTGATGATAAACTACGAACACGCCTGAAAGAATTGGCTGAACGCTACCCGCGTTAAGGTTATCTAATGCTGCACGCTTTTTTGCGTGCTGAGGGGCTGGTTCAAAATGCCAAGCGTACATACCGCATATATACTGAGGAAGGCTTACAGGTGCGCACTAAAAAGCAAGAGAAGCTACCGAACATTCCACGCCAGCCTATGGCGCTGCCATTACGACAAACAGAACGGTGGTCACTGGATTTTGTATCGGATCAGTTAGCTTTCGGCAGGCGTTTCCGCACTCTTAACATCGTAGATGACTTCACCCGCGAACGTGTTGGACAATGG
>CAKZLM010000110.1 GCA_937126915.1 uncultured Alphaproteobacteria bacterium | reverse complement strand
AAGCGGTCCGCAAAAAGTGGGCGTTGCCATGGCTGACATTACCACTGGCATGAATGCTACCATCGCCATCCTAGCAGCCCTGAACCATCGCCATCAGACGGGTGAGGGGCAATATATCGATATCAGTTTGCTGGAAACCCAGATTAGCGTGATGGCCAACCAAAATATGAATTATTTAATCGGTGGCACTGTGCCAAAAGGGCGCGGTAATGCCCATCCTAATATTGTGCCATATCAGGTTTTTGAAACCAAAGACGGACATTTTATTTTGGCAGTGGGTAATGATGGTCAGTTCGAAAAGTTTGCTAATATTGCTGAGCGTCCTGAATGGGCAACAGATGCACGTTTTAACACCAACCGTGCCCGGGTTGAAAACCGTGATTTGTTGGTGCCTGAAATTGAAGCAGTAACGATAAAAAAAACCACCGCTGAGTGGCTAGCCCTTTGTCAAACGGTGTCTGTGCCTTGTGGCCCTGTTAACACTATTGAACAAGCCTTAAATGACACGCAAATCATTGATCGTGGCTTGGTACAATCATACCCTCATCCGGCGGGTGTTGAGGTTAAACAAGTGCAAACCCCCATCCATTATTCGGTATCAAAGCTGCAAAAAACATCAGCGCCACCAACATTGGGGCAACACAGCGACGACATTTTAAAAGACATGGGGTTGAAGAGCGATCAAATTGCCAGCCTTCGCCAAAAAGGAATTATTAATTAGGTAGTTAGCATAAAAAAAGCCAGCACGGAGATGCTGGCTTTTTTATTTGTCTCAGGTTTTTTTACTTACGCCTGATCAGGCTGGTTCTTTTGTATGCGCCCGTCTTTCAGCTTTCTTAAATATCGCTCTAAGTCCGCTTTTACTTCTGGTGCCAGAATGTAAAGACCAATGATGTTTGGCACCGTTAGCAAAAAGAACAAGCTGTCGATAATGTCAAACACTTGTTTTGTGGTGAACACACCACCCGGAATAAGCAAGGCAATGAAGACAAATTTATAAACCCGTTTTGAGGTATTTGTGCGGCCCAAAACGAAGGTCCAAATTTTCTCGCAATAATAAGCCCAAGAAATAAGGGTCGAAAAGCCAAAGAGAAACACCGAAAACGCCAAAATATATGGGAAGAAGCTGATGCTGCTTTCAAAGGCTGCTGACGTTAAGGTAATGCCCTGTAGGCTGCTGTCGGTATATTGACCAGAGATAACAATGACCAGTGCCGTGATGGTGCAAACAATTACCGTGTCGATGAACGGTTCCATTAGTGCGACCATGCCTTCCGACACAGGTTCATTGGTTTTGGCCGCGGCGTGTACCATGGATGATGTTCCAAGCCCTGCCTCGGTGGAATAAACTGCGCGGCGCATGCCAATCATAATCACCCCTAAAATACCACCAGCCACTGAATCTGGTGAAAAGGCAAGATGGAAAATGGTGTAGAAGGCCATCGGAATTTCGGTGATGTTGGTGATTAGAATGAACAAGGCTGCTCCCAAATAAATGGTGACCATAAAAGGCACCAAGCGTGAGGTCACTTGCACAATTTCACGAATGCCGCCGATGATCACCACGCCCGTTAAAAAGGCAATGATCACACCAAAAACCCAGCCATCCATCGGCAAAACGGTGTTCACTTGGGCGTAAACCTGATTAACTGTTGCCCATTGAATGATTGTGGGAATGCCGAACGCCCCATAACAAAGGGCTAATACAAGGCCTAAGCGTTTCTTACCTTGGGCGGCCAAACCGTTTTTAAGATAATACATCGGCCCACCAGAAACCGAGCCATCATCATCAACTTCACGGTATTTAACACTTAACGTACATTCGGCAAATTTCACACTCATGGCGCATAGGCCAATGATGATCATCCAAAAAGTGGCACCGGGGCCACCTATAGCAAGGGCTGCACCAACGCCTGCAATGTTGCCAATGCCAACAGTGCCAGAAAGGGCAGTGGAAAGGGCTTGAAACTGGGTCACATCACCGGGCGCATTGTCATCACGGTAACGGCCCATTAAAATGTCTTTGGCAATGCCAAACCCGCGCAGGTTAATAAACTTAAAATAAACCGTTAAAAACAACATCGCCACTGCCATCCACACCACTAAAATGCTGACCTCGGCACCGGCGATTTGTACCTTGTAAAACACAAAGCTGGATAGGTTATCGGCAATGGGTGATAACACTGATGCCATGGCTGCATCAATAGAGGATGGCTGTTCATCCTGCGCCATTGCAGGGTTTAAACCCACAAAGATAAAGCTAATAATGGTTGATAAAAGGGACAATGCCTTGCTGCGTCCCTTAGAAGATTTTCCCCATAACACTGGTAATGTCTCCAATATTTTTCTTTATTTGTTTTTATCATTTCCTGTTGGCACTGATCCTAAGGATATGGCGTGAAATAGCAAGACAAAGCCGCCCTTTAGCCGCATTTTTTTTATTGTGTGATGGATTGTCTTTATCTAGACTAAAATGGTGTTGTTTGGTGCTTAGGGGAAATATATGCGGGAAGATTTTTTTGAAACGCCCATCTATGTTGACAATAATGGAGTAAAGATTGCGGTTTATGCAGATAAACCAGCAGAATCCACAGGTAAGCCCTGTGTGGTCTTTATGCATGGTTTTCCAGAATTGGCCTATTCATGGCGCCATCAAATCCCAGCTATGTTAGAAGCGGGTCATCCCGTGATTTGCTTTGATGGTCGCGGGTACGGCTTATCTGATGCGCCAGATTTGGTAGCTGATTACAGCATGCGCCATTTAACCAATGATATACTATCCATTCTCAATTTCTTTGACCTTAAAAAGGTGGTGTTTGCGGGTCATGATTGGGGTGCCTTGGTTTTGTGGTCATTGCCCTTTTACATGCCAGAACGCATCCTTGGTCTTATAGGCATGAACGTGCCTTTTAAGCCGCGCCGCGACATGGATACAGTGCAATTGCTAACCCAAATGTTTGGCGAAGATAATTATATCAATTGGTTCCAGAAAGAGGGTGTTGCAGACAATGTGTTTAATGCCGATATTGCCAAAAGCTTCCGTTTTTTTATGCGCGTCGCTGATAAAGATAAAGGTCCTGAGGGGTCAAGCCTTTCGTCGAAAACACTCTCGTTTCAAAAATTGTTTGAGCGTCCTGAAGAGACATGGCCAGGAAAAGTTTTATTATCCGACGAAGAACTTGCGTTTTACACCCAAAGATACAGCCGCAATGGTTTTACGGGGCCGATCAATTGGTATCGCAATTTTCATGAAAATTGGTTGGATATGGAGCAGTATCAACCGCTTGGTGTGTCCAGGCCGCAAATTAAATTCCCTTGCCTGATGTTTTTAGCTGCCAAAGATCCAGTATGCCCACCTGAAGGGGCGCATGATTTGGGTGAATATTGCCCAGATTTAAAAACCCATTTGGTCGAAAGCTCAGGTCATTGGACTCAGCAAGAAGCGCCCGATGAAGTGAATCGAGAGATGATCAGATGGTTAAACAAGCGCTTTTGCTAAAGACCTTGAACGTGTTACGTTTCTTATGCTGTGGGCTTAACCTTTGATGCTGCCTCTTTGGCACGGGTGCGGGCCTCGTCAATGTCTTTTCCTAGGCTGGCAGCAACGCCCATGCGGCGGGTTTGATAGCTTTCAGGTTTGCCAAACAGACGCACTAAGGTTTCTGGGGTTTTTAAGGCCTCTGCCATACCTTCAAAGCTGATGCCTTTGGCATCCATGCCGCCATAAATCACAGCACTGGCAGCGGGGCCTTCAAGGCTTGTATCCACAGGAAAACCAAGCAAGGCACGGGCGTGCAATTCAAATTCGCTTTGACGTTGGCTTATCAAGGTTACCAAGCCAGTGTCGTGGGGCCGCGGGCTTACTTCTGAGAAATAAACATCATCGCCCTTGATAAATAATTCAACG
>CAKZLM010000109.1 GCA_937126915.1 uncultured Alphaproteobacteria bacterium | reverse complement strand
GGCAATTGCGCCACCAATTCCCCCGCGCCATTCAACACAAAGGATGTGCCATCAAAAACCAACTCGTCTTGGCCACCAACCAAGTTATTCATCACCAACGCCACGCCTGTTTCACTAACACGTTGCTTGCCATGGGTTAAACGTTCGTCTTTTTTATTAATGGCAAAGGGCGAACCATGCGGCGCGATCAAAATCTCCGCGCCCTGATCAACCAAATGCTGACTGACGTCCTCGAACCACATGTCTTCACAGGTCATCATACCAAGTATCATGTCACGAAAGGCAACGGGTTCAGGCATTGGCCCTGCTTCAAAGACACGCTTTTCATCAAAGACGCCGTAATTGGGCAAGTGATGCTTCAAACGCGTTGCTTTAATAACACCATCAGCCAATAGAAAAGACGAATTATAAACCACGCCATTTTTCATTAAGGGAGCACCGATAATCATACCCGGTCCACCATCGGTATGGTTTGCTAATTCTTCAAGGGCTGCATAGGCCTTTTGACAAAAGGCGGGCTTTCTGACCAAATCCTCAGCCGGATAGCCCACCAATACCATTTCAGGATAAATCACAAGGTCAGTGCCAGCCTGTTTTGCCTCGTCATAATATGACAAAATTAGCTGCTTATTAGCCTCAATTGCCCCCACTGTAGGGTTTACTTGGGCGATGGTAAGGGTACGTTGCTGGCTCATGAGCAAAATTTCCGCTTTAGGGTCAAAACTAGTCTTTTGTTAACACATATTTTGGCGTTGGCATCAAGACAAATTCTTCCGCTGATGAGGGGTGAATGGCAACGGTGGCATCAAATTGTGCCTTAGTCAGGCCATTTTTCACTGCAATCGCCACGCCTTGGATAATTTCAGCTGCATCAAGGCCAATCATATGGGCACCAATAACTTTATCCGTTTTCACATCGACCAACAACTTGGTTAGGGCGCGCTCTTCACTGCCACCAAGGGTGTGTTTCATCGGTTTAAAGTCTGATTTATAAACCGCCACTTCATCATAGTGTTCTTTCGCCTCATCTTCTGTCAGGCCAACTGAGGCAATGGGTGGCTGGCTAAACACCGCACTGGCGACATTATCATGCTGCGGCGATACTTTTTGACTACTAAACTCGGTTAAAGCAAAGGCATGGCCTTCTTTGATAGCCACTGGTGTTAGCGGCACACGATCGGTCACATCCCCCACTGCAAAAATACTTTCAACATTGGTTTGGCTATAATCATCTACGGGAATACTACCATCGTTATTCAGCTCAACCCCTGCATTCTCAAGACCTAAACCATTGGTATTAGGACTGCGACCTGTTGAGAACAGCACCTGATCAAATTCTTGCTGCTCAGCATTATCAAAATGCACCAAAAGACCAGTATCTGTTTTTTCAATTTTAGTTGGGTTATTTTCAAACAAAAACTTAATGCCTTTTTGGGTCATTTCATGGGTTAAGCGATCTCGCAATTCCTCATCAAAACCACGCAAAACCTTATCCCCCCTATAAGCAAGGGTAACATTACTGCCCAAACCATTGAAAACACCAGCAAACTCAACACCGATATAACCGGCGCCCACCACTAAAAGCCGCTTTGGCTGGTCTTTTAAATGAAACACTTCATTGGATGAAATGGCATGTTCAATGCCTGGCAAACTTGGCAAATATGGTGTGCCACCCACAGCTACCAATATTTTTTTGGCTGAAATGATTTTATCACCAACCTTAACTGTGTGTTGATCATGCACAGTGGCGCGTTCTTCAAAAACCTCAACCCCCGCATTACCTAGGGTTTGCAGATATAGACCGTTCAAGCGATCAATTTCAGCGGCTTTTTTGGCAATGAATGCTTGCCAATTAAAACTGCGCTCGCCCAAATTCCAGCCAAATCCCTCTGCTAAATGAAAGTCTTCCGCAAAATGCGAGGCATAAACCATCAATTTTTTTGGAACACAACCGCGAATAACGCAGGTGCCACCAACACGATATTCTTCTGCTACAGCAACCTTTGCCCCCAAGGACGACGCAATGCGAGATGCACGAACGCCACCAGAACCCGCCCCGATGACAAAGAGGTCATAATCGTACATAGTGCTTCTCCTTAAGGTTTTTTGGAAAATGAATAAAGACTGTGAAGCCCTTTATGTAAGCGTTCCCTTGCTTACGTCAAGGCGGCTAACTTATAAAAGAATGGTATCATCCAGCCATTTTATAAACAGCTTACGGCCCTTAGCAACATTAGCTTGCCAATCATCACTAGAATCAGAATTAGCATTATCTGAAATATATTTGATACAGCGAAAATCGACACCATGGCGCTGGCATGCTTTTGCAATGGCGTAGGCCTCCATATCCACCATATGACTGGAAAGCTTAGGTGGCGCCGTTACAAAGTTATCGCCCGTGCCACAAGACACATCACCAAACCCTGTTTGAATGCTGTGGAGGTCATCAAACGGTGTTTCACCCAATTGAAAGCCTAATTCAACAGCATCCATATCACGTTGATGAAGCACACCCACCTCTATCAATCCAGAAAGGCTGGTATCGAGACCACCAGCGGTGCCATAATTAATAATGAGGTCTGGTTTATCGTTATGAATTATTTCAGCAGCTTTAAGGGCCGCGTTCACTTTTCCAACCCCCGTATAATGCACATCAAAGTCTAGAAGAGCTGATTGAGGAAGCTCCATCTCCAAAGCCACTAACACAACGATTTTTTGGTTTGCAGTGGTCAAGGCTGTCTCCCATCAAAGAAAAAAGGCAGCCACTGAACCTGTTGCTGCCCTTATAAATTTTTATTCAACGGTCACTGATTTTGCCAGATTACGCGGCTGGTCCACATCGGTGCCTTTATGTACCGCTACATGGTATGCCAGCAACTGAACAGGAATAGCATATAACAAGGGTGCAGCTATTTCGCTAACTTTTGGCATGGCAATGCTTGCAATGGCCTCATCACCATGCTCTTTAACACCCGCTACATCAGAAATAAGGATAACCTTACCATCACGGGCGATCACCTCTTGCATGTTTGAAATGGTTTTATCAAACAAGCGACCAGTTGGTGCAATCACAACAATCGGCACTGCTTCATCTATCAAGGCAATAGGGCCATGTTTCATTTCACCAGCGGCATATCCCTCAGCATGGATATAGCTAATTTCTTTAAGCTTTAGCGCACCTTCCATGGCGATGGGATAATCAACACCACGGCCCAAAAACAACACATCACGCGCGCGCGACATATCTAAAGCAATTTCACGAATGGCTTCATCATGATTAAGAACATCTGCCATCCGCGATGGCACCTCTTCAAGAGCATGACAAAGTTCTGCTTCTTGTTCAGCTGTAATAGCGCCTTTTGCTTTGGCCGTTGCAATAACAACCGAAGCTAACACCGCCAACTGACAGGTGAAAGCCTTAGTTGAAGCAACACCAATCTCAGGCCCTGCATGGGTGGGGAACACAACATCAGATTCACGGGCCATACTGCTTTCAGGCACATTCACCACAGTGGCAATATGTTGGCCATTAGCTTTGGCATAGCGCAACGCCGCTAGTGTATCAGCGGTTTCACCAGACTGTGAAATGAACAAGGCCAAGCCGCCCTCAGGCAAAATTGCGCCGCGATAACGAAACTCAGAGGCAATATCCACATCTACAGGCACTTTAGCAATTTGCTCAAACCAATATTTGGCCACCATACCAGCATAAAAACTTGTACCACAGGCAATAATCGTAATTTTAGGCACACTACCCAAATCGAAAGTGACGCCTTCAAGGTCAATGGTGCGACGCAATGGGTCGATGTACACACCTAAGGTTTGACCAACCACGGTTGGCTGCTCATAAATCTCTTTCAGCATGAAATGGCGATGATTGCCCTTATCAATCAAGGCACCCGTTGCTTGTGAAATTTCAACAGAACGAGTCACTTCTTGATTGTTTTCATCAAAGATAATGACACTATCCTGGGTCATCTCAACCCAGTCACCTTCTTCTAGGTAACAAATACGGTTGCTAAGATTTGCAAGCGCAATGGCATCTGAACCAAGATACATTTCACCCTCACCATAGCCCATTACCAATGGACTGCCTTCACGGGCGCCGTACATAATATTATCGTTGCCACGGATCAAGATAGCTAAAGCAAAAGCACCTTCTAAACGCGCCAATGTCTTTTGTACAGCAGTGCGATTTTCTTCACCAGCATCTAAAAATTCTGTCAATAAAACAGCCACCACCTCAGTATCTGTTTCAGTTTTGAAAACGTGACCTTTGCCTTCTAGCTCTTCACGCAAAGATTTAAAATTTTCAATGATACCATTATGAACCACTGCAACGCGTTGAGTTTGATGCGGATGGGCATTCTTTTCATTAGGCGCACCGTGTGTTGCCCAACGGGTGTGACCAATGGCTGAATTACCCATCAACGGATCTTCTAAAAGCTTATCTTCAAGGGCGCTAAGCTTACCTTTAGCCCGCCTGCGATCCAAATCGCCTTCATGAATTGAAGCGACACCTGCAGAATCATACCCGCGATATTCCAAGCGACGTAATGCTTCTACCACTCTTGGGACGGCCCGTTCTTTTCCTAAAATGCCTACAATTCCGCACATGTTTAAATGCTCCAAATAAATATTCTAATAAATCAATGTTACTATTTTTTCTTTTTCATTTGGGCAGCGCGAAACTTTGCCGCCCAACCTTGTTTAGATTGTTGATCCGCCCGCACGATGGCAAGAGCATCTGCTTCAACTTCTTTCGTTATAACACTACCCGCAGCAACCAAAGCGCCATCACCAATTTTAACCGGCGCCACCAAAGAAGAATTTGATCCAATGAAGGCACCAGCACCAATATCAGTTTTTGACTTATTAAAGCCATCATAATTGCAGGTAATGGTTCCTGCGCCAATATTTGCTTTTGCTCCAACACGGGCATCACCAATATAAGTTAGGTGATTGACTTTTGCGCCCTGTTCAATGGTAGATTTTTTCACTTCACAGAAGTTACCAACCTTGGCACTTTGATGCAGCTCAGCCCCAGGACGCAAACGCGCAAACGGACCAATTTCACAGCCCTCACCAACTTGAGCGCCCTCTAAATGGCTAAATGCGCGGACCCATGCGTTTGCAGCTACTTTTACATTGGGGCCAAATACAACATTTTGCTCCACGACAACATCTGCAGCAAGCTGGGTATCATAGGAAAAATAAACACTTGAAGGATCCAAAAGCGTCACACCGTCAGCCATCGCTTCTTGACGTTTGCGATTTTGAAAAACATTTTCTGCCACGGCCAATTCTGCACGGCTGTTAACACCCATCACTTCAAATTCATCTTCCGCTTCAACAACCACCGCACGGCAACCTTTTGACTTTGCAATGGCAATGGCATCGGTCAAATAATATTCACCAGCCGCATTATCGTTTGATAGTGCTGCCAACAAGTCAAATAAACGGGCACCATCGAACACCATCAAACCACTATTGCAAAGATTAATGGCGCGTTCATCATCGCTGGCGTCTTTATATTCAATGATGGCGTCTAAATCACCATTATCACCAAGCTTTAAACGACCATAGCGCTTTGGATCGTCTGCTCTAAAGCCCAAAACCACCACAGCAGGGCGATTATCACCTTCCATCAAGGCATGATACATTTTGGCAATTGTTTCTGGTTTTACTAATGGTACGTCGCCACACAAAACAAATGTTGGTTCCTGATGGCCTTTTAGGGCACCTTCTGCGCATTGGACCGCATGACCGGTTCCTAACTGTGGTTCTTGCACCACAAATTCAGCCCCTGAAACAGCCGCTTCAACCTGCTCGCGTTTTGCACCAACAATCATAATAGATTTTTTTAGATCTAAGGCAGACAAACTATCCAACACATGGTGAATCATGGCTTTACCACCTATGGAATGAAGAACCTTATGCTTTTCAGACTTCATTCGGGTCCCTTGACCGGCAGCGAGGATAACAGCATTAACTTGTTGCATGGATTTACCTTAGTATTTTGTCACTTTATAAATTTTTTACTTTCAAAGCCTAGGCTCTTATGCCTTGCTTTTTATTATGCTTGCTCTTGGCAATATAATGAACCTAAGATTAAATCAAGAAATCATTACATTCACTGAGAATTAATAAAGAAAATGCTTAAAAAAACAACCTATAAAACAATTATTTTTGACCTTGACGGCACTCTTTTAGACAGTGCTCCTGATTTGATAAATAGCACAAATTTTACCCTACAGCATTATGGCTACCCCACATGCCCCGATAATCAGCTTCGTGGGCTAACTGGCATGGGGTCTATTGCCCTCTTAAAACGGGGCCTAGACTATCACCAAATTAGCCATGACGATGAAATCATCAACGCTATGAGACCATTATTTCTGAAGCATTATCAAGACAACATGACCGCTCATTCTACCCTTTATCCCGATGCATTTCAGTTTTTAGAAATGTGTCAACAACATCAGATCGACATGGGCATTTGTACCAACAAACCTGATTTTTTGACCGTTCCCCTACTATCACAATTGAACATTAATCATTTCTTCAAGGCCGTAACATGTCCCGAACAAACACCAAACAGCAAACCACACCCAGACCATGTTGAGACATCTTTAGCTGCTTGTCAGGCAGAAAAATCCAGCACACTTTTCCTAGGGGACTCGAGCGCTGATTATTTTGCCGCAACGGATGCGGGTATTGATGTTTTGATCTTTAAGCACGGATATAATGATGAAAAACTCCCCAAATTAGACGAAAAAAACTGGATAAGTGACTTTAAGTCCTTGGCAAAACACATTTTTAGTGGAATATTATAGTTTGGGAAACAAGATTGTTCAGCTGCGCTATATTGTCATGGTTATATAGTTTAAGCTGCGTAACGCCATCAAAAAAACTGATGGCTGGGGATGAGTGATGTTAGGTAGAATTCTTGTCATTGAAGATGACCCAGAAATTCAAAATCTGATTGAATACCATTTAATGAAAAACGATTTTGAAGTTTCAATAACCTCGCAAGGGGAAGAAGGCTTGCTCATGGTGAATGAGCAAAACCCTGACCTGATAATTTTAGATTGGATGCTGCCTGATATTGCAGGCATTGAAATTTGCCGACGTTTAAGGCGAGATTCCACTACCCAATCAACCCCTATTATCATGATTACAGGTCGCGGTGATGAATCCGACAAAATCCGCGGCCTTGAAACTGGTGCTGATGATTATATCACAAAACCTTTCAGCCAAAAGGAAATGGTTGCCCGTGTGAAAGCCATTTTAAGACGGTCTCGCCCTGCCCTGTCTGGCAGTATCATTAAGTATGAAGGGGTTGAACTAGATGGTGACACCCATAAAGTGACCCGCGACGGCTCCCCTGTTCATTTAGGGCCAACAGAATTTCGTCTGCTAAGGCATTTTATTGAGCATCCTGGCCGTGTCTATACCCGCGAGCAACTGCTTGATTCTGTTTGGGGCCATGATGTTTATGTGGAAATTCGCACCGTTGATGTTCATATTCGCCGTTTACGCAAGGCCTTGAATGAGGGGGACAAACCAAACCTTATTCGCACCATCCGCAGCGCAGGATATTCATTGGACGCAAGTGCAGCCAAATCTTAACAATATTACAACAAAACCTCTTTTGGTGGTTGATGCCCCAAAAAGGCTTGCGGACTGGCCGTAAAGCCATAGGCCCCCGATTGATAGACAACCACCAAATCACCCACCTCGGCCCTGGGCAAGGAAACATTATCACCCAACCGATCAAGCGGTGTACACAGTGGGCCAACAATATCCACGGTTTCAAAATCCTGCTTTGGAGTTGTCATTTTATTTGCAATATCCAACGGATAATTACGCCGTACAATTTGACCAAAATTGCCTGAAAGCGACAGATGATGATGCATACCGCCATCGCAGGCTAAAAAGGTTTTGCCGCGTGATTGCTTTTTATCAACAACACGGGTCACATAAAGGCCCGCTTCGGCAACCAGAAAACGACCCAACTCCATAATGAATTGTACGCCAGGCATCTCTTGCTTCGCCTTATTTAAATGTTTTTGATAAAGGGCACCAACCTCCCCTAAATCTAGGGGGAGGTCACCGGGGAAATAAGGCACTCCCAAACCACCACCAATATTCACATGTTTGAAGCTTATCCCCATTTCGCGCGACAATGACTTTGCCAAGTTTAGGGTATTCACCAGCCCCTCTTCAATCGCGGATAGCTTTAGGTTTTGTGACCCTGTAAAAATATGCAGCCCTTCAATATCAAGCCATTTTTGAGAGATATCCCTTAACATTTCTGGCAATGTTTCTGCATCAATACCAAAGGGTTTTGGGCCGCCCCCCATTTTCATGCCTGAGGATTTTAATTCAAAATCAGGATTAACCCTAAAGGCAATCCGCGCCCTTTGACTGTGCTTTTGCGCCAACGACGATAAACGCCTTAATTCACCAGCACTTTCAACATTGACCACAACACCAGCTTTTAAGGCTTTTTCAAGCTCCCAGTCTTGCTTTGCGGGGCCTGCAAAGCTGATATTTTTAGGTGATATACCGCTTACCAAGGCCACATCCAACTCGCCCCCAGATGCCACATCCAAACCATCAACCCAACCAGCCATTTTTGCAACCAAATCAGGCATTGGGTTGGCTTTTATCGCATAATGAATATGCGTAAAGTCAGGCATAACCGCCTTTAAATCAACCACCCTTTTTTGGCATAAGGCATGGTCATACACATAAAAAGGCGTGCCATAATGATCAGCCAAGCTTTGCACCGCTTGCCCAGCCACCAACAGCTGACGCTGTTTAACGTCAAATCCCTTAGGCTTGTAGATGGGCGCAGCTGTCTTTGCTTTTTTATCGGTCATTAAGCCAATCCTACATATCGTGAATAATAAATCTCTTTTAAAAGACTACGATCAATTTTACCATTGGCATTTAAAGGCACTTCGTCAATCCATACAATATCTTGAGGCACCATATAGGCTGGTAATTCTCGTTTCAGGTGAGAAAGCAGCATTTGATCGTTCTTTTCTTCAGTTCCGCTTGAAGACACCAACAATACCACTTTTTGCCCTAAAGCATCATCAGCAACACCCAGCGCCATAGCCATGGAAACCCCTTGATAATGGCTTAAACAGGCCTCAACTTCTAAGGGGCTGATACGATAACCCGATGATTTGATCATTTCATCATCACGGCCAACAAAATAAAAATATCCGTCTTCGTCACGGCGCACTGTATCACCAGACCACACCCATAGGGCATCCCCCTCGCTCACTAAGGGTTTAAAACGCTCATTGGTTCTTGCTTTATCTTGCCAATAACCCATCGTCACCAAGGGGCCGCCATGCACCAATTGCCCCTCGACACCGTCAGCACATGGATTGCCTTCATCATCCACCACGCGCACATCAGCATATGGAATGGCTTTGCCCATACTGCCCATTTTTTGATCCATCATATCTGGCGGCAAATAGGTCGAGCGAAAGGCCTCGGTTAAACCATACATGGCGTAAAAATTTATATCCGGAACTTTCTCTTGCAATTGATTAATTAACGACGGTGGCATGTGCCCGCCAGAATTGGTCGCAAACCTGAGTGTTTTCTTTATGCTTTCCGGCCAATTAAGATTTAATAATTGATGCCAAAGCGGCGGCACTGCTGCCAAGCCAGTAATGTCGTGCTTCTCTATGGCTTTGATCACATCATTTGGAAACAGATGATTAAGCAAAACCGCTGTAGCCCCAACATAAAAGCAGGTGGTTAATTGGCTGAGACCATAATCGAAGCTCAATGGCAAAACCGCCAACACCCGCTCATCAGTGCGATAGTTTAGATAGCCAGACACACTTTCGGCACCAACCATTAAATTTTGATGACTGATCATCACCCCCTTCGGCAGTCCCGTTGAGCCTGATGTATATAAAAGCGCGGCTATATGTTCTGGCTTTCGCTGAATAGTAAGCGCATCAGCCTTTTTTGACTGTGTCATTTCACGCCAATTTACCAAATGCAAGTGCGGCGCACTTAGCCCGTCGATCTCATCTTCTGGTGGGTAATCGACCAAAATAATATAATCTAAATCAGGACATTCTGATAATTGACCCAAAATGGCTTTTAATCGCTGAAAACTGGTGACCAAATAACGGCTACCACTGTTTTTCAAGACATACTGAACTTGGGCCGCTTTAAGCACGGGGTTGATGGGCACAAAAACCCCACCCGCACGGGCGGCCCCAAAAAGACCTGCCACCGTTTCGAGCTGTTTTGGCAAATAAACAGCAACACGATCATTAGGCTGTAGGTTTAAGCGCACCAAACCTGCTGCAAAGGCATCACAATTGCGATCCAATTCAACATAACACCAGTTGCGTTGACCATCGACCAGCGCAATTCTTTCACCATGTTTTATGGCGTGCTGTTTAATAATCTGATCAATTGTTTCGCCCATACACCCAATCCTTTAAGCGAGTTTAGCGGGATTTTCTGGCCAAGAAAATGACTTTTTTCTTTTCCTTATCAATGAGGTTAGGTATATAAGCGCTTCAAATGGGTCAAGTAATAAAGGTTTACAAATGGAATCCCAGATTAAAACCATCCTCGATGAAGCATTAGAGCTGGGAGGACGTGCGCATGAATTTAATGCTGACACCTTGTTGATGGGTCACTTGCCTGAACTTGATTCAATGGCCATTGCCAACCTTATTGCGGCTTTAGAAGACGATTTCAACATCACTATTGAAGATGATGATGTTAGCGCAGAAACCTTTGAAAGCTTCGGTAGTTTGGTTGATTTCGTTCGATCAAAAACAGCCTAAAGCCAGCACAATCATTTCTTATTAGAATAATCTTGATATCCTGCCACAATCGCCTAAGTTTTATAAGATGAGGCGTTGAGAGGGATATTTTGGATCAATTTTTTATCGTTTTAACAGATTTTTGGCAGGATCATTATTCCCAGATAATGAGCCCTGACAGCCTATGGGTTTTGGCCTTAGCCATCATTTTGAACCTGATATTTTGCCATGAAAAACTGTTAAACCGTGCCATGAAATCGCCCACCGCAATTTTAGAGCGCACCATAGACAGTCTTGAAAATCGCTATAACAACCCGGACATGACCGACGAATCTCTTAGATCAGATGGTATTTCTGCGGCGATCTTTTTGTTTCTCCTGGCCTGTTTCATTGGATTTTTGTTGAACTTATTACATGCGATTATTCCCTATTTTTGGCTTTTGGGGGCGCTTTTCATTGCCTCTAGCATTACCGTTCGCATGACCATTCAACATGCTAATCATCTGATCAACGCCCTCGATCGCAGCACCATGGAAGCCCGCGCCACCCTTTCTTTAATGTCAGGCCGCGACAGCCAAGATATGGAAAAAACCGATGTGGCCCGCGCTGGCATTGAATATTTAGCCAGAACTCTTGCAACTGGCATATTAGCCCCGCTTGGTTATTTCTTGCTTGCTGGTTATTTGGGGCTTTTCGTGTATAAAGTTTTTTATCTCGCCAGTTATATGTTGGACGTGCGCGACCAATTATCAAAAAACTTTGGCATTGCCGCCACCAAAACCCATGACCTGCTGGTTCTGCCATTTAGTTTTTTAGCCTTTTTAATCATCAGCCTGATCAGCTTAGTCAGTCGCAGACAGACCTTTATGGCGTCCCTAAAAATTGCCCTACAACAAACTTCCCGCATATCGCAAGGCTTTGCGGTCTGGCCAGTGGGCGCCTTTGCTGGGGCCTTGGGATTAAAATTAGGCGGTCCCATCTGCTTTGAAAATTTTTGCATTGATAAAGATTGGATTGGCAATGGCCTTAAAGAAGCTGACCATCTTCATCTCCAATCTGCACTTGCCACCATCAAAAAGGCCACTGTGCTGCTATTCATACTGTTTCTCATCTGCGCTGTCGTGGGTACGACAATGCCCATAGACAGCTTTTTCGCCAATTTATTAGCCTTTATTCAATCCTTTTGAGACAATCTCGTACACATCTTTTGAACAGCCAGCACGGTCCATGATGCGCTGCATTTCGGCTTTCATCATGGCTTGGCGTTTTTGGTCAAAACGCGCAAACTGATTAAACGGTGATACCATTCTTGCCGCGGTTTGTGGATTAATCGCATCAACCTGCATCACCAAATCAGCCGTAAATTTATATCCCTCACCCGAGAGCGCATGAAAGCCAACCTGATTAAGCATCGCAAACGGTGCCAGCAATGACCGCATGCGGTTTGGATTGCTGATCGAATAATCTGGGTGTTCAGCTAATGCTTTCACCACATCAACAGTTTCGACCTTTGGCGTTTGGGCCTGAACGGCAAACCATTTATCCAACACCAAATCATCGTCTTTCCATTGCTGATAAAAGGCTTTAGTGATGTTTTCACGAAGTGCACCATCATCCTTTTGCGCCACCCCAAAGGCTGCAATTTGGTCGGTCATGTTATCGACCATCTCAAACTGTTTTTGAACAAGGCCTTGCACCTCGGCATTATTCTTTTCCATAAGATAAGATAATAACGTGTTCTTAAGGCGGCGTTTGGCTGCATCTTCTTCGTTATACTGATAAACCGCACCATCATGCATTTGATGATAACGCGTTAATAGGCCATCATAATGTTTATCGACCAAGCCTTGGATAATGGCCTTGCGGGCGTTATGCAATCCATCCACATCAACCACGTCCATCATCTGGCCTAGATAGGTCTCACCCGGTAAATTAAGCGCCTCTGCCAGCAAGGCAGGATCGGTTTGATGATCCGCAAGGCTTGCGGCAAACACTTGATCTAAATGTGGATCTAAATGCGGATCCAAGTGGGATGCCCGGTCAAAGCTTGATGTTTCTGCAACTTTTGACAATATCACATCAGTTGCAAGACGCTGAACCGCTTCCCAGCGATTAAAAGGGTCTTGATCAAAACTGGCAAGCGTAACCAGTTGATCGCGACTATAAGAATGATTAAGCTTTACAGGCGCTGAGAAGTTACACAATAAGCTAGGTACATGACCTTTGGAGACATTCCTAAAGCTAAAGCTTTGCTCTTTTTCCGTGACATTCAGCAAAACCTGTTGTTGGCTTTCTAGCCTAACATCCCCATCAATTTGCCCTTCATCAAAAATTGCCATGCCAGTTTCGCCGACAAAGCCCGCTAATACTGGAATTTGCATGGCTTTCTTATCGCTTTGCCCCGGCGTATCTGGGCATGACTGGGCAACTGTTAAAACCCACGCCCCCTGACCGTCATCATAATGGCTTTCAACGGTTACCTCAGGGGTTCCCGCATATTCATACCAACGACGGAATTGCTTAAGATCAATACCGCTGGCATCTTCCATGGCAGCGACAAAATCTTCACAGGTCACCGCCGCGCCATCATGGCGATCAAAATAAAGGTCCATGCCTTTCCTAAAGTTTTTAGCCCCCAAAAGCGTGTGCATCATGCGAATAACCTCGGCCCCTTTATTGTAAACCGTGGCGGTATAGAAATTATTAATCTCAATATAGCTTTCAGGACGAATGGGATGGGCCATAGGGCCAGCATCTTCGGGGAATTGATGCGCCCGTAACACCCGCACATCATCAATGCGTTTTACTGCCCTCGACCCCATGTCAGCCGAAAACTCTTGATCACGAAAAACCGTTAGGCCTTCTTTTAAGCTTAATTGAAACCAATCCCGACAGGTGACGCGATTACCAGTCCAGTTGTGGAAATATTCGTGGCCTATTACCCCTTCAACATGAGCAAAGTCAGTATCAGTAGCTGTTTCTTTTGAAGCCAAGACATATTTGGTGTTAAAGACATTCAGGCTTTTATTTTCCATCGCCCCCATATTAAAATCTGAAACAGCAACGATGTTATAAATCTCAAGGTCATATTCTAAGCCATAAACATCTTCATCCCACTTCATGGATCGCTTCAATGATTGCATGGCAAAATCACACTTATCAATGTCTTTCGGTGTAGCATAAATATGCAAATCCACCAGCTTGCCTGTGGTGGTTTTATAAGTATCACTTAGACACGCCAAATCACCGGCCACCAGCGCAAATAAATAGCTTGGTTTCGGGAACGGATCTTGCCATAGGGCAAAGTGTTTATCTTCAGGCAAAGTACCCTTCTCAACCAAATTACCATTGGATAGCAGCACCGGATAAAGCGCTTGGTTGGCAATGATTTTAACATCATAAACCGTTAACACATCTGGGCGATCAGGGAAAAAGGTGATGCGACGAAAGCCTTCGGCCTCGCATTGCGTACAAAAATTGCCCGAACTTTTATAAAGACCCGATAATTGGCTGTTATTTTGCGGTTCAATGTCTGTAATAATTTCTAAGAGAAAGTTATCGGGCACATTTTTAAGGCACAGTTTATCTGCTGACAAAACATAATTTTCTGCAGCAACAATTTTACCATCAACCTTAACCTCAATGAGGGATAAAAAGTCACTGCCATCAAGCACTAATTCTGCTTGTCCACCCGCAGTTTTGCGAAAACGGGTCTGTGCCGTAACACGGGCTTTTTCCTCACCCAATTCAAAGGTTAAAGAGGTTTTTTCCAACGAAAAGCCAAACGACTTATAATCTTTGGCATAAATGGTTTGCGGTAAATCTGTTTTCATTATTTTTCTCTTGTGATTTAGGCGTAATCCAGCGGCAACGCTGTGGTATATTTAATCTGCTCCATAGAAAAGCTTGAGCTAACATCTGACAGATCAACCTTTTTAATCAGACGCTTATAAAAGCTGTCAAAGGCGGCAATATCAGGAACCACCACACGCATTAAATAATCAATGTCACCGCTCATTCGGTAAAACTCAACCACCTCAGGGAAACTTTCCATGGCTGTTGAAAATTTTTGATACCACTCCCACGTATGTTCTTTGCTTCTGATAGAGACAAAAACATCTACACCCACATTCAGTTTTGCACGATCCAACAAAGCCACCCGGCGCATGATATAGCCCGCCTCTTCTAGCTTTTGAATGCGACGCCAACAGGGGGTTGAACTAAGACCGACCTTATCGGCAATTTCTTGGTTGGAAATATTACAGTCTTCTTGGATCAGTGATAATATTTTACGGTCGATGTTATCCATAGAAAAATTTCCTCATTTTTTTAGCATGAAGGTAAATTTATCTAATAACTTATCATAAAGCCAGTCTTTTAAAGATTTATTTAGCGATCGAATGATCTTTTCAAAATATGATCAACAGATAATCGACCAGCGCCATTTTTCATCAAATATAAAGCGGCCAAAGCCCATAACAAATGGCTATCCCACGCGACTGGGTAAACAAATATTTGAATCACAGCTGTCATTGCCAAAATGGCTAAGGCTGATAATCGCGTAGCAAGACCAAAGACAAATAAAATTGGCAGTATGGTTTCCATATAAACCGACATGACAGCCATGGTATCAGGGCTAATCAAGGGAACCGCAGAAAAGTCTTCCCTAGCCTGATAAAAATAAAATTGCTGAATATTAAATAATTGACCATCAACCACCTTGGTCATCATGCTTTTCCAAAACACCCCTGCTAAGGCAAAGCGAGCCATTAGGGGAAATAAAAAGGCTGGTGTTTTTTGCTCAAAAACATCATTTAAGGTGCATATCCATTTAGCCATATTTTATTCCTTCATACTTTTCCCGTCGCCCTCGAAAAGCTGTTGTTGAAAAGCTTTAGCCAATGCTTGGCCCATATCAAAGTCAGGTTGCCCCATAACAACCGCTTCATAGGCCTTGGTGATGGTTTTGCCATCCGCCAATTCTTCATAAAAGGCATAATCAGCCTGACTTAGAGCGTAAGTGATAATCTGCTGTTCTTGTCTTGCCAACAATAAATAATCTGGGCCATCCTCTAGGTTAATATCAATGTCATCATCACTTAGGGTTAAATGTTGTTCAACAATTTGACCAATTGGATAAGGCGATTTGATCAGTGCCACTGTTGGTCTAAACTTAAAACGCGAATGGGTTTGCTGGTCTGGCGTTAGGGATTGCAGTTGACCAGGGTCAAAAGCCAGCCCTTCTGGCCTTAAATAAAGCCATTTTCTGGTTATTTCCAGCTGGGCAACATCCGCTAAATAAGGCAAAGAGCTTGCCGCCGGAAAAGCTTTTAAAAAAGCGGGAAATTCCCGCGCCCATAATAATAATTGCGGCTTTTTTGGTGGCTGTTTCGCTATATATGTCCGTGCCATAAACCCAAAAAACTCGTCCCCCACTAATCGCCATACAACAGGAAAGATTTCCTTCAACGCCGCTGTTAGTGTTTCTTCACGGTTGGTTATGTGTATATCAAAACGCCCTTCCCTCATGTGCTTGGAACAAATAAAATCACCTAGATCATCGGGTTGTTGATCGCTTAACGCCTTGGAAAAGCACTTATAAACCATCGCGAGATTGTAAGTCATGAGGCCTTCTCCTCTGAGTACCCTTGCGCATTATCATCAAGGATTTGTTGCCCAATTTTACATTCGTCTATCAAAACTTGATAGCTGGGCACATCATTATCGCGTTCTAACAAAACCGGCTTCGGCCCTGCTTTTTTGATAACCTCATCCAATAACTGCCAAGCATCATTACGCACCATAGACCCATGATCATCAATTTTAATAGTCCCACCATCGGGTAATGCGCGGTCAGAATGGCCAGCCACATGAATTTCACCAACCGCGTCAAAGTCAATTTTTTCCAAATAACACATCACATCCCATCCCTGATTATGGCAACTGACCAATATATTATTCAAATCAAGCAACAAGCCACAGTCGGTCTGTTGAATAACCTTCATGATAAAATCAGCCTCATCATACTGCGTGTCCTTAAAGGCTAGATAAGTGGACGGGTTCTCAACCAAAACTTGACGGCCCAAATGATCTTGCATTTCTTTAATATTATCAGACAAAAGATGAAGTGCCTCGTCGGTATAAGGCACAGGCAACAAATCATTATGAAACATGGCGCCATCTTGGCACCAAGCAATATGCTCTGACACCATTGCGGGTTGATAATGATCAACCAATTGTTTGGTTTTTTTAGATGAGATTTATTTAAAGGCTGGGCGCCGCCTAAAGACATCCCAATACCATGCAACGATATGGCTGCCTTTTCTTTTACAGCATCAAGTATTTTATGGTGGGCACCGGACAAAGCATCAGCTGCATCAAGCGTCATATAATTTTCAGTATGCACCTCAACCCATGCAAGGGGACTGAAACGATTGGATAAAAAATCATCAATATGGTCCGGCTTAAGATTGATCCCCATTAGACCTGATAGCGATGATATCTGGGCCATAGAAACCTCTCTTAAGCCAGTGCCGAAGATGAATTAGCCTTTTTTAGGCTCTTTACTGCCACCAGAAATCTTATCACATGTCCCAGCAGGCACATAAATGAAAGCGTCTTTTTGGCGATCTTTTTTGGCAGATCCTGCGCAAGAGCTGGTTGCCGTGGCACAATCGTTTTTGCCTGCCGCGGCAATACCATAACATTTTTCCATTTCTTGTGCTTGCGCTGTACCAACCATTGGTGCCGACACTGACGTAGCAAAAGCCAAAGCTGAAACTGCCGCAACAGCTGACTTACCCATCACATTTTTCTTAACCATCGTAACTTCCTTTCATCATTGTAACCAATCTCTTATGACCGGTACGTTATTTATGGGCTGAATTTCGCTCAATAGAAAGTCACAATTTGTTTACAGCATAGTGAAAAACCAAAATGCACTAAATAAGTGTAGGAAATTATATTTAACAATTTTAGTTTACAATAGCTATGCGATTATTATATAGTGTTACCATGGACTAATAACACTTATAAGGTGTGTTTACTTTGACTTATCACACGTATCAAAAAGCTATTACAACCCAAAGCACAAAATCTGTGCCCGTTAAAGCCACACCCCCCTGTGGCTTTAACTTTGCAACAGGGATCGCTAGTTTCCTTTTTCTTTTTTGGACATCGATAAGTTTTGCTATTGATAATCAAGGGTATTGTCAAACGGCCTTGGAAGGCCCTGGCCTGCCTAAATCATCATCAAAATGGATTGATATTCAATGTCGCGATGCCATGGCCCTATCATTTGATGAGCATAGGAAGGTCCCAAACTGGGTGCAACATAGCATTTCAATAGATAGCATCACTGGTAAGGCTAATCGTAAGCATATTGGCTTTAAGCGCGATATTTTTCTTAAAAACAGCCCCGCCCCAACTGATTATACTCGGTCTGGCTATGACCGCGGGCATTTAGCCCCAGCGGCTGACTTTAAATCAAACCAAGATCATATGAGCCAAAGCTTTTGGATGAGCAATATCGCCCCGCAAGTGGGGCACGGCTTTAACCGCAACATTTGGCGCTTGTTAGAGGAATATTTACGCCAACGTGTGAGACAAAAAAACGCTCAAGCCACCATCATCACAGGCACTCTTTTTGATCAAGACCAGCCCTTAAAAATTATTGGTGAAGCCAAAATTGCCGTACCTAATTATTTTTATAAAATATACCTGAACCCTGAAAAACAAGTGGCATTGGCGTTTTTAATGGCTAATAAATCGCACTCCCTAGTAAAAGCGCCACAAACACTGGCACGCTTTAAAGACTTTCAAGTTAGCATTGACCAACTTGAAGAACTGACAGGGTTAGATTTTTTTTGTAACCTACCAGATGATTTGGAAAAACGCCTTGAGGCTAACATCCACCAAGAAAAAGATGACGACATTGTTGGTCCTTAGAGCTATGAAGGACCAACAATTTATCCTAAAAAATATTCAAAACCCTAAAACACTTGTTCTTTAGTTTTTAAGAAACGTACCTCAGGAAACTCTTCTTTGGGTTTATCCAAATGCCAATGGTTGCGGGCTAAATAAACCGGTGATCCACTGTGGTCATGCCCAATGGATGACTTATTAGCATCAATAAATTTCTTCATAATGCGATCATCATCGCATTCCACCCATTGGGCCGTGATCAGTGTTGTGGCCTCAAAACGCACATCCAAATTATATTCGGTTCTAAGGCGGTCAGCCAATACCTCAAACTGCAAGGCACCCACCACACCCACAATCCAATCAGAACCATAGGCTGGTTTGAAGACGCGGGCAGCTCCCTCTTCGGCTAATTGCTGCAGGGCGCGGCCCACATGTTTTGCCTTCATCGGGTCAACGGCACGAACAGATTGCAACAATTCAGGGGCAAAGCTTGGAACGCCTGTGAAATGCAATTCTTCCCCCTCGGTTAGGGTATCACCAATGCGTAAATTACCGTGGTTTGGAATACCAATAATATCACCAGCATAGGCTTCTTCAGCTAATTCACGGTCTTGTGCCAAGAATAGGACCGGATTATGCAGCGCCATGGTTTTGCCACTGCGTACATGTTTTACCTTCATGCCGCGTTTAAACTTGCCCGACACAAGACGGAAAAAAGCGATACGGTCACGGTGTTTAGGGTCCATGTTAGCTTGAATTTTAAAGACAAAACCCGACATTTTGCCCTCATGCGGGTCAATGTCACGTTCAACAGTTTTAAGGGCACGCGGTTCTGGTGCATGGTTGCCAATGCCTGCCAACAATTCTTGCACACCAAAATTATTAATCGCACTGCCAAAAAACGCTGGTGTTAAATTCCCTGCTAAATAGGCATCCATGTCAAACTCAGGGCAAAGACCTTTAACCATCTCAACATCTTCACGCAGCTTTTCTAACAAATCAGCTGGCACATGTTGTTCAAGGCGCGGATCATCAAGGCCATCCAATTGAATACCTTCAGACTTTACATCGCGTTGATCTTTATTCATCAATAATAATTGATCACGCACAATGTCATAACAACCAAGGAAATCACGCCCCATTCCAATAGGCCAGACAACAGGTGACACTTCAATTTGAAGAGTTTCTTCAATGTTTGAGATTAAATCAAACGGGTCTTGGCTTTCACGGTCAAACTTATTGACAAAGGTGGTGATCGGCATATCACGCAGGCGACACACCTCAAATAATTTGCGGGTTTGCCCCTCCACACCCTTTGCACCGTCCAACACCATAATGGCGCTATCAACTGCGGTTAGGGTACGATAGGTATCCTCAGAAAAGTCAGCGTGGCCCGGTGTATCAAGCAGGTTAAAGGTTTTATCCTGCCATTCAAAGGTCATGACAGAGGCCGACACGGAAATGCCGCGCTCTTTTTCCACCTTCATCCAGTCAGAGGTGGCACGACGGGCCTCACCGCGGGCCTTTACCGCCCCTGCCATTTGAATGGCACCACCGAACAACAGCAATTTTTCGGTCAAGGTGGTTTTACCCGCATCGGGGTGCGAAATAATCGCAAAGGTGCGGCGTTTATCAATTTCTTTTTCAAGCAGGGCCATATTACGTCACGATACCATCAAATTTTGAAGGGCTTTATTTCTCGCTGCAATAGCGCAAACGCCCCGAAAGTGCAAGCAGTTAAACAATATCTATGGTGCAATAACGGTGCAATTACGGCCTTGTTCTTTTGCTTTATAAAGCTGTTCATCAGCGCGTTTTTGTACATCTAAGGGGTGTGCCGCATCACCATCATCGGCCAAACCAATGCTTACAGTTACTTGCACTGATTTATGTGTTCGTTGATTTAATTGTCTTAGCTGATGCTGTTTTTCTTCTGAAACACTTTCTGGGCGGTGGCTTGATCGTATCACAAAATCGCTATTAGCAATTTCGCCTCTAAGCGCTTCGGCAAAATAACTAGCCCAAGTTTTGTTTTTACCTTGGAACAGAATAACAAACTCTTCACCGCCATAACGATAAACAGACGCTGCTGCCCCCAGCATGGTTAATTTCTTTGCGACCATTTTAAGAACCTGATCACCCACATCATGACCATAGGTGTCGTTCAACCTTTTAAAATGATCAATATCCAACACGCCAATGGCATATGGCGCGGTCAATGAGCGCATATCATAATCAAGAGATCGACGGCTTGGTACATTGGTTAATTCATCAAAGAAAGCAAGACGGTGAATGGCTTGAGTTAGCCCTAAAGCAATGATCGAACTGGCTGCAACCAATAAAAACATCACCAAATGGCGATTTTCAGGGGAAAGGGTTATTAAATAAAAACTAAACAACAAGCCTAATAACAAAACCTGCTCAGGGCGTTGCTGTTTTACAAATTGATAAAACATAACAGCAAAGGCTAACATGGTTGCTAAACCAGAAAAGGCGTTATGGCTGGCAATATCAGGTCCTAGCAAAAAATCTCCACTGATAACACCTCCCAACCACAGTAAAAGACTGTGGTGTGTTTCGGGCGGCAAATATCCCCAAAACCCATTAAACAAGATGGGTAAGGTCAAAAGCTGTGCCAAGATAAACCAATAAAAGGGTAACAGTTTTGGTGACCGCAAGGATAGGCGATGCCCAAAAGACGCCCATAAAAGACCAATAGGAACCGTCACTGACGTTACTTGAAAAAGAAAATATAGCTGAAACCTTTGGGCATTTGGCGCGTCAAAAATGGCATATAGCCAGCAAACCAATGTCATGATTAGGCTGGCAAAGAAAATTTCCGTAAATTTAAACCTTAAGGACAATAACCCCAACACAATCAAAGCAACAAAAACAATGGCTGTAAGCGTTTGGTGAGATATCCAATCGATAGGAACAACAACCGCTAAGCTTAAGCAAACCAACACCACCAAGGCCGATGGCATAATCGCTTTAACAATGGGCGGGATAGAATGGAACATAAAGGGCCAGCGGGTTCTTTTTTCAATATTGTTTTTTGGTGAGCTTGATTAGCCCTATGCCCAATTTATAAATTCAATTGCCAAATTGTAAATCATATAATTGCTTTTCTGAAAAAGCTTGCTTAGGATTAAGATCTATTTGGGGAAACAGGGGGTTATGATTTTAAAACTAAAGCAAGCATGCAAAACGCCGTTCATGGTGCTGGGGCTATTGTCGCTCAGTTTATCTGGCTGTGACCAACAAATCAGTGATGGCACCACATGGGACATGTCATTGCCATGGGCCATTAACCTGTTTCATACCCAAAACGCCCTTAAATTTAGCCAAGCCATTTCTGATAAAACCCATGGCACTTTGACCATCAAGGTCCATGCTGGCGCCACCCTTGGTCTTGAAGGGCCCGATACCTTGCGCGCCCTCAAAGAGGGCATTGTTGACATTGCCGAAGCACCATTTTTCCAATTGGTGGGGGTTGAGCCTTTGCTGGGGTTGGAATCGCTGCCTTTTTTGGTCAATGACCAAGAAGAACTAAAGCTTTTATATGACATCATGCGGCCCAAAATTGACCAGCTTTTTGCCAAGCGTGGTTTAAAGGTGGTTTATTTGGTACCATGGCCCAATCAAAATATATATCTTAAAAAACGCGCCACTGACTTGAACAGCATCATTGGCACCAAAATACGCACCTATGATCGTAACACTACCGAAATGATGGATACACTAGGCCTTACCCCGCTTCAATTAGCCTCGTCCGACGTGGTACCTGCTTTGGCCTCAGGCATGGTTGATGCGGTGATGACCAGCACCTCAACCGGACGATCACAAAAATATTGGGAGTTTTTAAGCCATATCCACCGCACTAACCATGTGTGGATCACCAATGTGATGACCGTTAGCCTAAAAAGCTGGCAGCAACTGCCTGCTGAACAGCAACGCATTTTAGAAGAAACGGCTAAAGAATTAGAACCACACTTTTGGCAAGTTAGTGCGGCTGATGACCAAAAACAATTAGCGGTGTTAGAAGAAAACGGCATTGAAACCGTGATCCCTGATGACAGCTTAATGCAAGAAATGCGGGCCCTTGCCCGCCCGATGTGGCGATCCTTTATCGACCGTGTTGGGCCTGATGCCAAAGAGATTATTGATACGTTTCTTGAAAGAACAGGAAAACAGCCTTTATGAGCAGCCTATTGATCACACTTTGCCAATCAATTTGTCGTGTCGGTGCCGTTGGCGCTGTGATCAGCTTGGCGTTATTATTTTTGCTGGGCCTTGGTGAAATTTTAGCGCGCGGTTTATTTGGCTTCAGCTTATCTTTTCATCAGGAATATGCTGGTTACTTAACCGCATTGGCGCTTATTTGGGGGTCTGGCTATGCCCTTCAAAACGGCAGTCATGTTAGACTATCCTTGGTCGATGAACTGGTTAGCAGCAAAACACAAAACAAACTGACAAACCTTGCCAACATCATTGGGGTGATCATCAGCCTGATGTTGACCATCGCCCTTGTTCAATGGAGCATAACCAGCTTTGAGGATGGCGAGGTCAGCTTTTTCGCTGCAGCAACGCCTTTATGGATCCCGCAAAGTTTGATGGCTTTTGGCCCCTTAACACTAGCGGCGGCTTTTTATTTGCGCTTCACCACTAAAACAGGAACCGTAACAACGGGAGAAGGCCTATGATTACCTTGTTTAGCCTTTTCCTGATACTTATTGCCTTTTTGGGCCTTGGTGTTTTTGTCGGTATTGGCCTTTATGCCACGGGTCTTATCAGCATCCAGTTATTTGGGG
>CAKZLM010000108.1 GCA_937126915.1 uncultured Alphaproteobacteria bacterium | reverse complement strand
AGGACTTTTTTCAATTCAAAAACAATTGGTTAACAACAAACACAATTAAAATTCCTGTCGTCAATATTTTTAGTCGTTGACAAAATCCCCTTTTGGCGATTAGTTTTCCCCATCTCAAATCTTAGAGGATTAAAAATGATTCTGACCGTTGTTGACATCATCACTGCTACTAGCGTTGCCTTTGCGGCAATGGCTGTTGCTGCTGTGTCATTCATGAATCATCATCGCCTACATCATGTGCATCATCATGCACATCACCATCACGGCTAGGCACCTCCTAAAGTTATCTCAAAATAACGATTAAACTAATCAGGGTGTTTAGCATTCTGATCCATCGCTGTGCGCGCGCGTACACAATCCAAACCCTTTTATAAAACAAGAAGCTAAGATTATGACAAACCAAACCCGACTAAAAATTGCCACCCAAAAATCTGGCCGCTTAACGGATAACTCGCTAGATTTGTTGAAAAAATCAGGCATCAAATTAACCCGCAGTAAAGACCAACTTTTCTGTAAGGCACGCAATTTTCCCTTAGATGTGTTTTTCGTGCGTGATGATGACATCCCTGCCTTTGTAGCCACCGATGTATGCCAAATTGGCGTGGTGGGTGCTAACACCTTAAAAGAAAAACAATTGTTGGACAACGACGATGGCCTCAACCAATTAGAAACACTTTTAGAATTAGGGTTTGGGGAATGCCGTTTATCGTTCGCCGTACCCGCCGCAGATGAGTGGACGGGGCCACAGTTTTTGGATGGCAAGCGGATCGCCACGTCTTATAAAGGCATGGTTCAGGATTATTTAGATCAACACAATTTAAAAGCCAAAATCGTCACCATGGAGGGCGCTGTTGAAGTGGCCCCTCGCACCGGAATGGCGGATGTGATTTGCGATTTGGTTAGTACAGGCGCCACACTTGCCAGCAATGGCATGAAAGAGGTGGAAAGCATTTTCGAAAGCCAGTCTGTTTTAATCCAAAACCCCAACATCACGGATGATGAGGCTGAAATTTTAGATCGCCTGATGATGCGCATTCGCGGTGTTAAACGCGCAGAAAGCAGTAAATATATTATGCTGCACGCCCCCAAAGATGCGCTGGAAGACATTAAAGCGGCGCTGCCGGGGTCTGAATCGCCCACCGTTTTAAATCTGCAAGGCATTGATGATAAAGTGGCCATTCACGCAGTTTGTGACGAAGCGGTTTTCTGGGAAACTATGGAAGAATTGCAGGCCCGTGGTGCCAGCTCTATCCTTGTTCTCCCTATTGAAAAAATGTCCGACTAAGGGGATTAGGTATGCAAACATATCAATGGGCAATGCTCTCCCCCGTTCAGCAACAAAAGCTTTTAAAGCGCCCTGCTCTAAGTGCTGACCGTGACATTGAAGGCCAAACAAAAGCCATTGTCGACAGCATTAAAATTGGCGGTGACAAGGCCCTATGGCAAGCGATAAAGAAATTTGAAAAGGCATGCCCTGAAACCCTAAAGGTTGATAAAAGCATTATCCAAAAAGCTGAAAACGCCATAACGGATGAGGCCAAGGCGGCGATCATAAAAGCCTATGACAACATCCGCACTTATCACAGCAAGCAAGGCTATGAACCGTTTGAGGTTAGCACCATGGCGGGAGTTACCTGTCAGCGCATTGTGCGCCCTCTTAACCGTGTTGGGCTTTATGTTCCGGGTGGGTCAGCACCGCTTATTTCAACCACACTGATGTTGGGTGTGCCGGCCCAATTGGCGGGCGTGACTGAGTGTTTTTTGGCATCACCACCTGACCAAAACGGCCAGATTGATCCACATATCTTATATGCTGCTAATCTATGCGGGATTAACAGCATTTATACCATGGGCGGGGCGCACGCCATTGCCGCCATGGCTTATGGCACCGAAACAGTACCTAAAGTTGATAAAATATTTGGCCCAGGCAACGCCTATGTCACTGCGGCAAAATCATTGGTGGCGCAAGATGGTGATGGCGCTGCCCTTGATATGCCCGCTGGCCCGTCTGAGGTGTGTGTCATTGCCAATGACCACACCCCTGTTGAATTTGCCGCATCTGATTTATTATCACAGGCTGAGCATGACCCCCTATCGCAAGTCCTGTTGATCTCCACCAGCGAAGTGATCGCCGATAAAATCATCGCTGAAACCAAACGACAACTCACAAAGCTGACCCGCGCAAGCGTGGCAGAGGCTGCCCTAGAAAACAGCGTTGCCATTGTAGCAAACACCATGGCAAATGCCCTTGCCATATCCAACCAATATGGCCCTGAACACCTGATTTTATGCTTTGAGGGAGCTGAACACTATTTGGACAGCATCACCAATGCTGGTTCCATATTTGTCGGACCCTTAACACCAGAATCAGCAGGTGATTATGCCAGTGGCACCAACCATGTGCTACCAACCTATGGTTATAGCCGCGCCTATTCAGGGTTATCGGTTGAGGCCTTTCAAAAGACCATTTCGGTGCAATCAATCAACCAGCAAGGGTTAAACGGCCTTGGCCCAAGCATTATAACACTGGCAGAACTAGAAGGGCTAGACGCCCACGCCAATGCGGTTAAAATACGGCTGCTATTGGGGGATAAAACTTAATGTCTGAAAACCTGACTAAATTCAGCAACTTTGTGAACGACACGCTGATGCCTGAGGCGCTGGATGTGTTGCGTGACTATTATCAGCGTTACTTGGATGGTAAAGACATTGATGTGGTCGTCAAAAGTGACAGCACCCCCGCCAGCCTTGCTGACCGAGAAACCGAAAAAGCCATTCGCACCCTGATTAAGGAAACCTATCCTGATCACGGCATCATTGGCGAGGAATTTGGTAAAGAAAATGAAACCGCAGATTATGTTTGGGTTCTTGATCCGCTTGATGGCACCAAACAATTTTTAGCCAAAAACCCGGCAGGCTTTGGGTGTTTAATAGGGCTACTTTATAAAGGAAAACCCTTATTGGGTTGCTTGGGTGATTTTATCAGTGAGCAAGGACAGGTAACCATCTCCAACCCTGTTGAAACCACCTCCCACAGCATAGAACTGGCGCGCATCGCTTGCACCACTGTTGATGGCATGTTCCCTGACCCACTAGAAAACCACGCCGTGAACGTGATCAAAGGACGCGCCAAAAGCTTCTCTGAAGACCTTAATTGCATGGCCTTTAAGCACCTAACAGAGGGTGCGCTAGATGCCGTTATTGAGCAAGATTTAGCGATATATGACATTGCCCCCTTACTACCTATTTTATTTGAAGCAGGCATCACCTGCATCACCCTGAATGGTCAACATTGGGAAAATTTAGTGTTTGATGTAAACGCCAACCTTAATACCAAATATGGCATCATCGCTGCCAATAATCAGCAATTAGCCTTAGACATTTTAAAAACATATAAAGATGGGGTAACAGCATGACACAAGTTGATGCATTGATAAAACGCGCCAGACCAGACGTGGTGGCCATGGAGGGCTATAAGTCAGCCCGCTCACAAACATCTGCCGATGATGGGTTGGTGTTTTTGGATGCCAATGAATGCGCGTTCGAACCTTTTATCGGGGTTAATGGCTATTCACGTTATTCAGGCCAGCAACCCATTTATGCCCTTAAGGCGTTGGCAGCTTTTTACGATGTCTCAAGCAAAAACATCTTGATCACACGCGGTGCTGATGAAGGCATTGAGCTATTAATCAGAACCTTTTGCAGCCCTAATAAAGACAGCATCATTATTAACCCTCCCGCCTTTGCCATGTATCAACACAGTGCCGTTTTACATGCAACCAATGTCATTGACGTACCCATGAATATGGCAACCTTCCAGTTAGACATGGACGGGATCAAGAGCGCTAAAAATGATACGGTTAAGCTGGTCTTTCTATGCTCTCCGAACAACCCCACTGGTAACTTACTGCCGAAAGAAGATGTCCGTACCTTGCTGGATCATTTCAGTCACGATGCCTTGGTCATTATTGATGAAGCCTATATTGATTTTTCACATGATGACGGTTTTGTCTCATGGCTTGCTGATTATCCAAACTTGGTGTTGTTACGAACTTTCTCCAAAGCGCAAGCAGCAGCGGGTATTCGGTTTGGCAGCATTTTGGGTCACCCCAAAATCATTGAACTGCTGGCAAAGGTACACGCCCCTTATCCCGTACCAGAACCTGTGGTTGATGCCGCCCTAAAAATTATGAGCCCACAAAACCAAAGTTATTTGGCGAGAAAACGCGCTGAATTACTTGAAACTAAAACGCAATTTGAAAAAGACATTGCCAGCGTTGATGGGGTTCTAACTGTTTACCCAACAGAAACAAACTTCACCTTGATGAAGGTAAACGATGCCGATGGCTTTTGCCGACGATGCCGTGATTTTGGCTATATCATCCGCAATCAAAGCAAACAGCCAGGGCTTGAGAACCATGTTCGCATCAGCATTGGCTCTCCTGATCAAATGACAAAATTGCTGGCGGCCCTTAAAGGTACTTATCAGCCAAAAATGACAAAAGATCGCACCGCCACCGTTTTACGCGAAACCGCTGAAACTGCCATTCGTGTGGATGTTAACTTGGATCAAACAAGCCCTGTTCATATCAACACAGGTATCGGTTTTTATGATCATATGTTGGAACAAATTGGTCGCCACGGTGGCTTTTCCTTGAGCCTAGAATGCCGCGGTGATTTACATGTCGACCCGCATCACACCATTGAAGACTGCGCTATTGCCCTTGGCCAAGCCATTCGTGAGGCCTTGGGTGATAAGCGCGGTATTGGGCGTTATGGTTTCACCATCCCCATGGATGAAGCCTTGGCACACGCCGCTCTCGATTTAAGCGGGCGTTTCCATCTTGAATTTGACGGTGACTTTCCCGTTGATCATGTCGGCGACCTACCCACCGATATGGTTGAGCACATCTTTAGATCCTTGGCAGAAAATTTAGGTGCCACGCTTCATATCACTGTGAAGGGCAACAATGCCCACCACATGGTTGAAGGCTGTTTTAAGGCCGTTGCACGTGCCCTAAGGCAAGCCATTCGTTTTGAGCAAAACCGCGATGAAATGCCCAGCACCAAGGGGGCCTTATAGGACACATTATGACCAATCCAACTGTAACAATTGTGGATAGCGGCGGCGCAAATTTATCATCCGTCAGAAATGCCTTTGAACGTCTAGATATCACAACTATCTTAAGCGATGACGGCGAAGTGATCAGAAAAGCATCACACGTCTTACTACCCGGTGTTGGTGCTGCCAAAGACGCCATGACGCGGCTTTACAAAAAAGATTTGGTTGAATGTATAAAGGGCCTAACCCAACCGACCATGGGCATTTGCTTAGGAATGCAATTGCTATTTCAATGGTCACAAGAAGGTGATGTTGACCTTTTAAATATCCTAGATGGCAAGGTTAATCACTTCCCGCCCCTGCCTGATCTGATTGTGCCGCACATGGGGTGGAACAGCATCACCATCGAAGGACAGCACCCTGTGTTGAAAGATATTAACCAGCAAGATTATTTTTATTTTGTGCACAGTTATGCGGTTGATCAAGGCACCGCAACCATTGCCAGCAGTCATCATGGCATTAACTTCACCGCCATTGCCGCACAGGATAATTTCATCGGTTGCCAATTCCACCCTGAAAAATCAAGCGCCAGTGGTGCCAAAATATTACAAAACTTTATCACGCTTTAGGACCCAAGAATGAGCTTTATTTTATACCCAGCCATTGATTTAATTGACGGAAAATGCGTTCGCCTACATAAGGGCGACTTTAATCAGGTTACCACATATGGCGACCCCTTAGAAATGGCAAAACAGTTTGAAAATGATGGCGCCACTTGGTTGCATATGGTTGATCTTGACGGTGCCAAAAGCCCCGAAAACAGACAGATTGATTTGATTAAAACCATCGTTAAATCAACCCGTTTAAAGGTTCAAACAGGTGGCGGCATTAGAAGCTTGGAAGATGTTGAAAACTTATTAAAGGTGGGTGTTTCCCGCGTGGTTATTGGTAGTATGGCCATTACAAATTCTGAAGGAGCAGAAGCCATCATCAACAGCGTCGGTGCCGATAAAATCACCCTTGCCCTAGATGTATTTGAAGAAGACGATGGCGACTTTTACGTTGCCACCTCAGGCTGGCAAGTGAAAACCAACCACCCCTTGGACAGCATTATTAAGCAGTATCAACCGCTTGGCATTAAGCATATTTTATGCACAGACATTGGTCGCGACGGTACCATGACAGGGCCCAATTCCCAGCTTTATGGCCGCCTAGCAAGTGACTATCCTGATTTGGACATACAAGCATCAGGAGGAGTCCATGAAGTGGAAGACCTACCCAAACTAGAAGCCAATAACGTTGCCGGTGCCATTGTCGGCAAAGCCATTTATGAAGGCAAAATTAATGTGGCTGATGCCCTTAAGGCGTTAGCCAGCCCTGCAAAAGCTGACGAGGTAGAGGCATGCTAGCAAAACGGATTATCCCCTGCCTTGACGTTCGCGATGGTAAGGTGGTCAAAGGCGTTCAATTTAAAAACCACCGCGTTATGGGTGACATTTTAGACCTTGCCGCGCGTTATAAAGATGAAGGCGCTGATGAATTGGTGTTTTATGACATCACCGCCAGCAGTGACCAGCGCACCGTTGATCGCTCTTGGATTGCTAAGGTTGGGAAAATATTAGACATTCCCTTCTGCGTGGCTGGTGGCATTCGCACGCTTGATGATGCCCGCATCATTTTAAATGAAGGGGCGGATAAAATATCGATCAATTCACCTGCCCTTGAAAACCCCGATTTGATCACTCAAATGGCTGAAACCTTCGGCACCCAATGCGTGGTTGTTGGCATTGACAGCCACCATGATGAACACGGCTATCAGGTTTATCAATATACGGGCGACGAGCGTAAAACCATCAAAACGACACGATCAACCATCGATTGGGCCAAAGAAGTTGCCAAGCGCGGTGCAGGCGAAATTGTGCTTAATTGCATGAACCAAGACGGTGTTCGACAAGGCTATGACATCAACCAATTAAGCGCCCTACGTGCGGCTGTTCAAATACCGATCATTGCCTCAGGCGGTGCGGGATCGATGGACCATTTTGCCGATGTTTTTAAGGCTGCCCATGTTGATGGCGCCCTTGCCGCCACGGTTTTTCATAATGGCAGCATCCCTATCCCAGATTTAAAACGCTATCTAGCAAAACAAAATATTCCTGTACGTGTGTGAGGTAATAAAATGACCCAAACAAACTTTGATATAAACACCCTAGATTGGGGAAAAGTAGACAATTTAATGCCTGTCATCATCCAACACGCCGAAGATAATCGGGTTCTGATGCTGGGTTATATGAACCGTGAAGCCATAGATAAAACCCTAAGCACAGGCAAGGTGACTTTTTTTAGTAGAACCAAACAGCGCCTTTGGACCAAGGGTGAAACCAGCGGCAACATCTTAGAACTAAAATCCATAAAAAATGATTGTGATCAAGACACCTTGCTTATAACCGCTATCCCCCATGGTCCAACCTGTCACACAGGCACCGACACATGTTTTGATGGCACCGTCAAACAAGCAACCAAAGCTGATGATCAGGGTAACGCTGTTAAAAGTGATGATCCACTAACCTTCTTAAACGCCCTAACCGACATCATTGCTGATCGCAAAGCCAATCGTGAGCAAAAAAGTTATACCGCCTCACTATTCAAAGAGGGGCGATCACGCATTTCACAAAAGGTCGGTGAAGAAGGTGTTGAGCTGGCCCTTGCCCACATGAAGCAAGATAAAGAAGAAATTATCAATGAAAGTGCCGACCTGATTTTTCACATGATGGTATTGCTGGCCAATGAAGATTTAACCATTACAGACATTGCCCGTAAGTTACAAGACCGTCATAAAGCGTAACAAAGCCGTCAAAATATTATAACGGGTCTGTCACTAGCCTGTCATTCCCCAGTTAAGTTGTGTTGATAGATTATCAGCATGAAAAGACTTAATTGGAGCATTCCAAATGACACACAATGACCAAGCCACTGACCAAAATGTTGATAGCAGCATCACCGTGAGAATGGTTCGCACGCAAGCAGAATTGTATGCAGCCCAACGTCTACGTTTTCAAATGTTTTATGAGGCAGTTGGCATCACCCCTCCAGCCCATATTGCGGCAGAGGGTCGTGACTTCCAAACCTATGACTTGCATTGTGATCACTTAATCGCGGTTCACCAAGACCTAACAACAGGTGCCGAAACAGTGGTGGGTAATTATCGCTTAATGCGCGATAAAATTGCCGATATGCATGATGGCTTCAAGTCTGCCCTTGAATATGATCTGTCGCCTTTAAAATATTATGGCGGCAACGTTCTTGAATTGGGTCGCGCCTGTGTTCACCCTGATTTTAGATCATCTGGTGTAATTCAAAAATTATGGGCAGGCATTGCACATTATGTCATCCGCCACAAAGTCGATATGATGCTGGGCACGGCCAGCTTTCCCGGAAAAGATGTTGAGGGTATTAAAAATGCCTTATCCTATCTGCACCAAAATCACAGCGCCAAAGCCATTTGGACTCCGAAGGCCCTAAGCGATAACTATGTTGATATGAACATTGTTCCTGAAGACCGCCTTGATCGCAAAACCGCGATGATGGAAATGCCGCCCCTGATTAAAGGTTATTTACGTCTAGGCGGGGTGTTTGCCAAAGGGGCCTATATCGATCACGAACTTGCCAGCGTGGACACCTGTGTATTGGTTGAAACATCACGCATTAAAAAGCGCTATCAACGCCATTATATCCCTGGTCCGCAACCCTACACTGATTACCGAGCAAACGCATGATCAAAACGCTTAGAGCCACTCGTAAAGCCACGCTTTTTTTCATCATTACTGCCCTGATGGCACCGATTGCTATCCTGCTAAATGTCTTTAGCAAAAACGCCAGCGGGACGCTTATCAGATCATGGCATCGCATCATCTGCTGGGCCTTAACGGTTGACGTTATTGTGACAGGGACAGACATTGAAAATCGCGCAAACGCCTATATCGCCAATCATTGTTCTTACATAGATATTACCGTGATGGGCGGCTTGTTAAACGGCAACTTTATCGCCAAATCGGCCATTGCCGATTGGCCACTTATTGGTACATTAGCGAAAATTGCAGGCACATTGTTTATTGAAAAGAAACCGCACCACGCTGGCAAACATATTTCCATGTTAGAGAAAAGCCTGAATGCAAGTGAGAAGCTTATCTTCTTCCCAGAAGGCACCAGCACCGAAGGGCGTAAAGTCATGCCCTTCAAACCTAGTCTCTTTCAACCCTTTATGGCTGATGACAGCCTCATCCAACCTATAACACTAGCTTATTTTAACCAAGAAAGCTTTAGCCCCTTATCTGATGCAGAGGTTGAACAAGTGGCTTGGTTGACCGACGACGGATTTTTTTCTCACCTCTGGCAGTTCTTAAAACATCCTGGCATCACCGTGGTGATGGAATTACAGCCCGCTGTAAGCACCAGCCAATTTGCCGATCGAAAGGCATTGGCCCTGAAATTACAACGCGACATTTCTATGAGATTATTATCCTTATACAGCGCCACACATGATCGCGACATTGTCTATGAAGTGGGCACCCAAATCTAATTCAAGTTTGCCTACCCTACCCTTAGGTCTGCTTCGGCAGGCCTTTTTTTCGCAATTTTTTTATTCTAGCAGGTGGCCCGTTTTCACAAAAATCAAAGCACCTTCTTCCTTGGTAAAGGGGGTGTGTTGGCTTAAATGCGGTGATCGTATCCATGTGCCTTTGGGATAGTGCCCATGGTCATCATAAAACACGCCATCCAGCACAAATATTTCTTCCCCGCCCCAATGTTTATGAGGGTTAAACTGGGTGTTGGGGGCCCATTTAACAAGGGCCACATTCTCACTGTCAAAATTATGTAAGGGCATTACCGTTAAGCCATCAACCAAGCCTTGGTGCCAAGCGCTGGTGTTTGTATCGAAGGTGAAATGCGCTTTATCATTTTTATGAAACTGGTGCAGCTTTACGAAAATTAAAGCCCCCGCTTCACCGACATGGGGTTTATGGGCCGTGCCAATAGGGTTGCGCATATAGGTCCCTGCAGGATAATCACCATGCTCGTCAGAAAACACCCCTTCCAACACCAATATTTCTTCACCGCCATCATGGGTGTGTGGCGAAAATTGGCTGTTGGGTTCATAACGAACCAGTGATGTTGCCCGTGCCACTTCGTCACCAATACGGTCCAGCATCATGCGCTCAACCCCCGCCATGGGTGAGGGGCGCCATTGATATTCTTCTGGTCTAATAACCACACGCTGGTTAAAGTCAGCGTTTAATTTCATATCTCATTCCCCAAGCTATACCCACCTATGTGATCCGGCAGGTCAATCCCTTTCTCGCTGGCCAGTTCTTGTGGGTTTAGGCCTTTAAGCTCATGTGGAAAAACCAACCAATCACTTGTTTTATGTACGATAAAATCGGGCTCCAGATTAGTGGTGTTTTGTGTAGGTTTATAATAGAGCGTGGCAATTTTGGTGCGGCTTATCAACCCTGCCCCAGCATGACTTTCTAATTCTTTTAAAATCGCTGCGATGGATTTGCCCGTATCAAAAACATCATCCACAATTAAAAGCTGGGTTTCATCGCTGACATGATCCAACACATTTGCCAAGCCAGAAACCACCACCTCGCGCTGTTGCTGCATACCGTCATAAGACGATGTTTTGATGGCACCATGGTCTGTCACAAGGCCATATAAATCAAATAATTCTTGCATGGCAATGGCTATGGGGGCCCCGCCACGCCACACACCGACCACAAAATTGGGACTAAAGTCGCTGGCTAAAACCTTTAAGGCCAGTTGATAACTGTCCCGTAATAAGTCGTTTGCACTAAGGAATATCTTTTTCATACTAAGGCCTTATGGTTGGCTTTTTTTGGGTGATAGTGCCCTCACTATATAGACGAAAATATCAATGACAAGATTATGCCCTTGAATCGGCAAAAATGTGCCCTATGATAGCGCCAAATATATTCAAATGATGGGGACTATTCATGTTGCAAAAATTGGTTTCATATTGTGTGGTTTTATTGACCATTGCTCTGCCGATCAGTGTTCAAGCTCAAAAGCTTGACCAAACCGAAACACAAATTGTTCGCGCCGTTGATCAAGATTTAAAACGCGCCATAAGTGACCTTGAAACCTCTGTCAACATCAACAGTGGCACAATGAATTTTGCTGGCGTTAAATCAGTTGCTGATCATTATATCCCCCTGTTAGAAGAATTAGGATTTGACGCCAAATTTACCAATGATGGGCCAAGCTTTGATCGTGCCGGTCATTTGGTGGCAAGCTATGGCACAAAAGGTCCCAAAATTTTGATGATTGGTCACTTGGATACTGTTTTTGCCAAAGACGATGCCTTTCAAAAATATACCGACCTTGGCAATGGCATGGTTGCTGGCCCTGGTATCACCGACATGAAGGGTGGTAATGTCATCATTATCGCTGTTGCACGCGCCCTTAAAAAAGCAGGTGTTCTTGATAATGTGCAATTACGCATTGTGATGACAGGTGACGAAGAACGCAGCGGCAAACCCCTATCGGCGTCAAAAAAAGCCTTGGTTGATGCCGCAAAATGGGCAGATATTGCCCTTGGGTTTGAAGATGGCGACAGCAACATCAAAACCGCCGTTGTGTCTCGCCGTGGTTCTGTGGACTGGACCCTAAATGTAACAGGCACCCCTGCCCATTCATCACAAATTTTCCAGCCAGAATTTGGCTATGGCGCAGTGTTTGAAGCCGCCCGCATTTTAAACGAGTTTCGTGAAAAACTTTCTGGTGAGCATAACTTAACCTTTAACCCCGGCTTAATTCTTGGTGGCACCCGCCTTGATTATGATGCTCAAACCGCATCGGGATCAGCCTTTGGCAAAAACAATGTGATCTCCCAAACTTTGCAAGTAACAGGCGGCATTCGTGCTGTATCGCCAGAGCAATTAGCGATGGCACAGCAAGTGATGCAGGATATCACCGCCAACAATTTAGCGGGCACCTCAGCGACCCTAACATTTGGCGATGGTTATCCGCCAATGGCACCGACAGAGGGTAATCATCAACTTCTAAAATGGTATAGTGATGTAAGCGAAGACCTTGGCTTTGGCTCTGTTGCCGCAGTGAACCCTCGCAATGCTGGAGCCGCAGATATTTCCTTTGCGGCTGACCATGTTGAAATGGCTCTTGATGGCCTTGGCCTGATGGGATCAGGTGGTCACACGGTGGATGAAATGGCAGACATGAGCAGCTTTGACAAAAATATCAAAAAAGCCGCCGTTTTAATCTATCGTTTACAAAAATAACTACTGTAATCATTCTAGTTTTGTATTATTGTATCCATATGATACGAGTTACAATAATTATATTCTTACTATTCCCATCGTTTGTGCATGCCTTTTCTAAGGATGACGTATGCCCGATCACGGTCTACGCTGATTTCAGCACTAAAAAGCATATCACTGATAGCACTGGGCCCTTTGCAGACTCACCCGATGGTCGCGGCTATAAGCGCATGGCAGAATTTTTTGAGGACCGTAATCTCTGTTTTAAAATGCAATATACCAGCTGGCAACGTGTAATCCGCAGCGCTGAAATGGACCCCAACGGCCTTATTTTTCTCATTCTTCGCACTGAAGAGCGGGAAGACAATTTTCATTGGATTACGGAATTAACCGATAAGTCATATCCGGTTTATCTCTTTTCTTATGATCCTTCTGGTAAAGGCCCAGATATGGCAGCCTCAAACAAACAAGCGATTTGCCCTATCAATGGGGCACAATGCGGCATGTTGAGAAAAAACGGTTTCAACGAAAACGAGATTATGGAAATCCCCCGCGATGCTGGTGAAAATATTCTAGAAATGGTATTCCGTGGCCGTGGGCAATATTTTATTGACCATCAATCAACCGTCGATCTTTTCTTAAAAGATAAAACCATTGTAGCGGGTAGCTTGGTAAAAGTTAAAGAAATACCCCTAAAAGGCACTTATTTAGCGGCCTCAAAAAGCATCGACCCAGCCTTGCTAGAAAAACTGCAATAAGTCATTCCGCCACGTCAACAGCCTTTCTCTCTCTTACCTGCTGGTATGATAACCCTTCGTCAGAGGTCCATCCGAAAATTCTAAAATGAACCATCGCTAGGGCGGGTAAGAGGAAGATCAAAATCGACGTTCCAAAGATGATACCAAACCCCAAGGACAGGGCCGTGGGCACCAAAAATTGTGCCTGAACACTGGTTTCTAAAATGATTGGTGTTACCCCTAAGAAGGTCGTCAGGGTGGTTAATAAAATCGCCCGAAAACGCTCTAACACAGATTCTGAAACGGCGGTCTTAATATCCTCGCCCTTTTCCAAATGTTCATTGATAAAGTTAACCACAATAAGCGAATTATTGATGATCACACCACTCAGTCCTATCACACCAAACATTGATAAAAGTGTCATGTCTGCTCCCATAATAGCGTGGCCTAGCAGTCCCCCCATAAAGCCAAAGGGAATTGCCAACATTACAATAATCGGCTGCGAATATGATTTAAAACTAAGCGCCAACAAGGTAAAAATAACCATCATCGCAATCACAAAATTACGGCTAATGGCTGGCGCCATTTGTGATTGTTCTTCTTGGTCCCCTGCAAGGGTAACAGTCAAACCATCAAAACGCCCCGTATTATTCGGCACAAAGTCCTCAATAACATAATCGGTCACCAAACCCGCAGTGGTATAATTGGTATCAACCTCTGTGGTTAGGGTAAAGACACGACGGCCATTAATGCGGTTAATACTGGCAGCTGCGGGTTCCACCGACAGGGTCGCCAACTGCTCAATTGGAATGAACCCTTCGCCAACCATTATCTTCATATTTTTAAGGGTTTCAAGATTGCGTCTTTGTCCTGCTGGTAACCTTACCCTAACTTTAATTTCTTCACGATCACGCTGCACCCGAACCGCCTCTGCACCAAAAAAGGCAGCACGAATATGGGTTGCCAAGTCATTTTGGGTTAAGCCATACGACACAGCTAAAGGCTTAAGACTGATCTTCACTTCATCTGTGGTTTTAAACCGATCATCACGGACATCAAAAACCCCTGGCATGGCCTCTAACTTTTCACGAATGGCAATAATGGCGTCACGGGTTGTATCTTCATTACGGGTGCTTATTTGCAACTGAACTGGTGCCCCTGGTGAGATCAAATCAGACGAAAAGGTTAGTTTCTGTGCCCCGGGTATATCACCCACCAATCGACGCCATTCATCCTGAAAGTCAAGCGCACTGAATGACCGCGTGGCAGCCTCTTCTAACCGTGCCACCACATAAATTTTGTTACCCGCTGCACCACCATCTGTTGATGAACGCGCCCCGTCAAAAACAGGCGACACACCTTGGGTCCAAAACACGCCTTTTAAGGGGCTGACACCATTCAGTGAAAACTTATCAGCCGCAACAGCACCCATGTCAGCAATATAATCTGCATAAGAAGCGGTTTTTTGCTGTGACGTAGCCTCAGATAATTCCAGCTCCACATTGACATAATCGCCTTCAATTTCTGGGAAGAAAATGAACTTAACCGCACCGCTGGTAACCAAGGTCATGCTGGCAATGAACAGTGAAAAAATGACCACAATTGTGATTAAAGGGCGGTTGACACAAAAGCCAATTGCCCGTGCCAATGGTCCTTCGGTCAATACCCTTAATTTACCTGCAAAATAATCACGAAACGGATCAGCAATTTTGCGTGGTGAAAAACCCGTTGCAGGTTCAGATGTTAAATGTGACAAATGCCGAGGCAGGATAAAAAAGCTTTCAAACAGCGACAAAATAAGCACCGCAATCACCACTGAAGCAATAGGTCCCAAAAACTGACCAAAGGTGCCCGGTAAAAATAATAACGGCACAAAGGCAATGATGGTGGTGGTCACAGAAAATAAGACTGGCGTCGACACCCGCAACACACCAAGGCGGGCTGATTCCATCGGCTCGTCTGGTCTTAATTTTCGAACCGCATGAATGTTTTCGCCCACCACAATGGCATCATCCACCACAATACCAATCGCCAAGATAAAACCAAACAGTGTTAACTGGTTGATGGTTACCCCAAACAGGGCCATCAGTGTGAAAGCACCAATGAAGGACACCCCAACCCCAAAGGCCACCCATGCTGCGATGCGAATATCCAAAAATGCCATTAACAACAAGCACACCAAAGCCAAACCGACAAAGGCGTTCTTGCTTAAAAGGTCAATGCGTTGCTCTAACATGACCGATTCATCGCGCCAAAATTCTGCACTAACACCTTCTGGCAAGGCTGCCTGTAAATCATTAGCAACATAGGACCGAACCGAGGCGGCCAGATCCAAAAGTTTTTCATCGCCCACCCGAAAAACAGATATATAAACTGCAGGCTGGCCTTTATAAACCGATCTAAGCGGGCTTTCAGACAACCCATCCGTAACCGTTGCCACATCTTTTAAAAATACAGGACGCCCTGTTTGACTTGCCCCAAGAACAACATCTTCAAACTCGTCACCTGTGCGGCGCTCACCTGTTGACCGCACCAGTATTTTTTGTCGGTCCCCTTCAATTTGACCACCCGACAAATCAAGGCTTTGTTGCGACACACGCCCTGCGACATCTAACAGTGATAATCCCATCGCCTCTAACACATGGGCATCTATAGACACATCGATTAAATAATCTGCCACCCCTTGTATTCTGACACGGGATATATTGGGTTGATCAGCCAAATCATTACGCACCCGATTGGCAATTTCTTTCAAATCATCACGGGCAACATCCCCATATAAGATAATACGAGCTGATAATTCATCAGCTTCTGAATGGACCACTTGTGGTTCTTCCGCCCGTTGCGGGAAAACCGTGATACGATCAATTTCAGCTTTCACATCATCCAGCATTTGCGAAATATCGACACCCTCGTCTAGCTTAACGAGAACACTGGCAATGCCCGGTGCCGCAAGGGCAGTTATTTTTTGAACGCCCTCTAACCCCTCGACTTGTTCTTCAATGGGCTTAACGATTGAGGTTTCAATTTCCTTTGGCGTGGCCCCTGGGTAAGGCACCGTTATATTGATTGAGTTGAGCACAATTTCAGGAAACAAGCGCACATTTAATGTGCCCAATGATATAAGCCCAGAAACAATAATGATGACCGCAAATAAATTGCCTGCAACCCTATTTTTCAAGCAAAATTCAATCATGGATTTCATACTTAACCCCTCTTAATTTTGCTGACTGGTTGAGGACAAGCGAACCTTCATGCCTTCATATTCTTCGGCAAATAAAGTCTCCAAAATGTCTTGTTGATTAAGGCTTTTTTCTGCACCTACGATAGCTAGTTCGCCCTCGGTTCCAATGATGGATACGGCTACTTTATGCAGCCTGCCATTTTCAACAATCCAAACATATTTTCCTTTTCGCAACACACCTTGAGGCAGGGTCCACACAGGGCCATCATGTTTAGCGGTAATATCAACGGTTAAAAAGTCACCAAAAAATACCCGACCTTGATTTTCTGCCTCAAAAGCATTGTCAAACACGGTGAGCAACACCGCTGAGCGCGAGCGATCATCAATAACCGACGACAAAGCCTCAATTTTACCTGATAATGTCACGTTCCCGACAGAACCAGCATTAGGATGGGCTGTGACCGGCACGGCCTGTCCTTCATGCTGTGCCATCACATCAGCAACGGCTTTTGCCTCTTCGGCCGTTAAGGTCACCTTGATTTGGGTTACTTCTGTACCTGCCATGCTAAGGGTTTTTTGGCCCGGTGCCACAAAGCTACCCACACTCACCAAGCGTTCGGTAATGACACCCGCAAATGGTGCCCTCACTTTGGTGCGTGCTAAATTGGTTTCTGCAATCTTTAAGGATGCCGATGCTTGCTCTAAGCTAGCACGGGCGCTGGCTAGTTTCGCCTTTGAAATATCGTATTGCGCGTCAGATATTGCCTTTTCAACATAGAGCTTTTCGTTACGACCAAAGGCAACCTCTTCAACGCGCACCTGAATGGCGGCAATATCATGGGCTGCTTTTGCTTGTTGAACATTGGCTGCATAAATACTGTCATCAATGCTGAATAAAATATCGCCTTTCTGCACCTGCTGGCCTACCTCCAAACCATTCACCAGTTCAACCACCTTGCCAGAGACTTCTGCTACTAAATCAACCCTCGACTTACTGTCAAGCCGGCCCACGGTTTGGATTTTATAATAAGGATCATGGGGTGTGGCCCGAAGAACATCAACAACAGGCAAAGACTGATCATCAGCCCCATTTTGCATAGTTTTTAACGGCCCGCTGGATGAAGGCATAGGTTGGCTAAAGAACGCAATGATAACAATCATGCTAAGGGCCAATAAACCAAGTTTAGATCGCAAGGACAAATAGGCGGCTGAGGATTTCATGGGGTCTTCTTTCTATCGTGTTCCATTATCGTTATTTAAATATTGTTCTGACGGCCTGCTTTAAAAGGGCCTTATATTGCTGGCGGGTTTTTGCTTTGTAAAACAAACCAACAGCAACATGCATTAGGGTGACAACGACATCATCTAATTCATCTCTGGTACGGCAATATTCTGACTTTTCAATCATGTCGTAAAGCCAACTTGAAAGAGCCAAATTGTTTTTGTCGCCCATTTCAATTTCAGCAACAGCCATAATTTCATAGCTATGGGGTGAACTGCGTAATTCTTCGATGATTTGCCCAGACCATAAATCAAAAGCGGTTTCTATTTTTTCACGAATATCCATGGCCTCGTTGGCGATCAACTTTTGGGCATGATACTCTGCCATCTCCAAAAAACTTTGCCCAATGGCCTGAAACAAATCAGATTTTGAGCCATATTTTTTATAAAGAGCTTGGCGTGAAATGCCCATGGCACGGGCAATATCCGCCATGGATGTCTTTTGATATCCATAACGAACAAACACTGACCGTGCTATTAATAAATTTTGATCTTCAAGCGGATTTTCCATCATCATCACCTTTTCGCGACACAGTTGACAGATTATGCGCATATTGTCAACCAAACAAAATTCTAACGTCAAATAACTGACAGCTTTATTTGATCACAATCCTTTTTCTTGATAGGGTAGCCACGACTTAAAAAATTAGAACTTATCTTTATTTATGGGGAAATAATATGGATGACTTTTCAGTCGGATGGGAAGAATGGGTAGCCCTGCCAGATTTGGGCTTACCAGCACTGAAAGTAAAAACCGATACAGGCGCTAAAACCTCGTCATTACACGCTTTTAACATTCAACCCTTTGGCACCGAAAGCAAGCCAAAGGTGCGCTTTGGCATTCACCCCATTCCTGATCGCCCCGATGTTGAAGTATTTTGTTCAGCACCCGTGGTGGACCGCCGCGAGGTTACCTCATCAAACGGCCAAACAGAATTACGTTATGTCATTAAAACACCCATAACAGTGGGGGATCGCACCTGGGATATTGAGGTGACCTTAGCCAACCGCGAATCAATGGCTTATCGCATGTTATTGGGCCGCACCGCCCTTGAAGGTATTACCGTTATTCCGGCTGAAAGCTTCGTTCAAAAAGATTTATCATACGACCTTTATGCCTCGCCAAAGAAGAAAAAGGTTAAACGTCCGTTGCGAATTGCCATTTTAACCCGCGAGCCAAATAATTATTCGACACAACGCTTGGTTAAGGCGGCAGAGGCCAATGATCATGTAGTCGAATTGATCGACACCCGCCGTTGTTATTTGAACATTCAAAGCCACCAGCCAGAAGTGCATTATGATGGCAAGCCTTTACCTTATTATGATGCAGTTATTCCACGCATTGGGGCTTCCTTAACCTTTTACGGCATGGCGGTTGTTCGCCAGTTCCAAGCCATGGGCACCTATTGCGTTAACACAGCTGATGCCATTGGTTCATCACGCGATAAACTGGCAGCACATCAAATTTTAGCAAAATATCGCATCCCAATGCCAACAACTGCTTTTGCCAGCTCACCTAAAGACACCAACAGCCTGATCAAATTAGTCGGTGGTGCACCAACGGTGCTTAAGCTATTAGAAAGCACCCAAGGCAAAGGCGTTGTTTTGGCTGAAACCAGTAAAGCGGCATCGGCGGTTATTAGCGCCTTCCAAAACTTAGACGCCAACTTTATCACGCAAGAGTTCATCAAAGAAGCAGCGGGTTCTGATTTGCGTTGTTTTGTGGTTGGCAAAAAGCTGGTTGCCAGCATGATGCGAACCTCTGGCGATGATGACTTTAGGTCTAATCTTCATGCGGGCGGGTCAGCCAAAAAGGTACGGGTTACCAAAGAAGAGCGCCAAATGGCCCTGAACGCCGCCAAAGCCATGGGCCTTAATGTAGCAGGGGTTGACATCATTCGCTCTGAAACCGGCCCTAAGGTATTAGAGGTTAATAGCTCACCCGGCCTTGAAGGTATCGAAAAGACAACCAGCATTGATGTTGCTGGCGCCATCATTGAGCATATTGAACGTAAAGTTATTGCCAACAAACCCTTACGGCTTAAGAAATCTTCGAAATAGCCATACTTTGGCGTTATCTCTTACCAAGATAAAAAGGCCCTCCACATGTGGGGGCCTTTTTTCTTGTCTGCATGCGATATTAATAACGCAATTTCTCAATAAACTGCCGTGATTGCTGACGTAACTGTTGGTTAAAGTCCAACATTTTCGCCGCAGCTTCTGACGTGACAGCAGACTCGCCGCGAACCTGCGTGATAACCGTTGCTAGATCACGGGTGTTGCGACTAACCTCTTCTGTTTCTCCACTGGTTTTTTGTGCTGCACGGGCCGTTTCCGCTGTGGTGGCTGATTGCTCTTCAACCGCGGCAGAAATACTTGATGAATTGGTTTTAACCTCATCAATGATGCGAACCACATTTTCATTTTCACGGGCAGCATTGTCACTGGCTTCGGTGATACGGTTGATCAAGGCTTCAATCTCTTCTGTCGCTTTTGACGATTCATTAGCCAACGACTTCACCTCTGTGGCAACTACCGCAAAGCCTTTACCAGCCTCACCAGCGCGGGCCGCTTCAATGGTCGCATTCAGGGCCAACAAATTAGTTTGTTCGGCAATGTCATTAATCATTTTGATCACTGATTTTATTTCTTCAGACCTTTCTGCTAGTTCTTCCATCGATTGCTTTCCACGCAATGTCGCGCGTGCGGCACTATCAGCCACCTCAGCGGTCTTATTAACTTGGCTAGCAATTTCTTGTGCTGTGGCCGACATTTCCTCAATGCTAGACGCAACAGTATTGACATTATCACTCATACTATCAGTGGCGTGAGACACCGCCCCAATACGGTCACTGGCATGATCAGATGTTGTCAAAAGATGTTCTGCACTTTTACCCACCCCTTGGATTGCATCTCGCATGTCATCTAATAAAGAAGCGACACTATCCTCAAACTCTTGGGCCATAGAAAGGCGCGCCTCATGCGCCTCTCTTGCACTGATCTCGCGGGCTTCTTCTGCTTGCTTTTGCAGGGTTTGATTTTCATCATTTGCTCTTTTGGCATCCTCTAGCGCCATAATCGCACTTTCTTTTGCCGCCTGTGCCTCTTCAGCTGCTTTTCGAGCGTTCTCAGCTTCTTGGCGGGCATTTTCTTCGGCACCTTTTGCCATATCAAACGCTTGCCCCAACTTAACCGATAACCATATTAAACTAGGCACCTCAAGGACAACAACCACGGCATGTAAAACCACCCGCCAAAAATCTGCACCCTCAGGAAACACCCATAAAGGCATTAAGAAATTTAGACCTAAATGATGAACGGCTACCACGGCTGCAGAAATAACAATCACCCGAAAATCGCAATAGGCGGTAAGGGCCGCCAACACAGCAAAGAAATACATATGAACATCAATTTGCCATGGATGACCACGGAATTGGAAAACCAACAGCGCTGCAAACAAAACCAAGGAAACCCCTGCCAGTTGGCTTTGCAACTCGCTATAACCATTTTTATAATACATCGCTACAGGCACAGCTGCGATAATCACCGCCATGATCAAAGGGTAAATGATATCATTATCGGTGAAAAGTCCTGCCAGAATAACTAAGAGAATATTGCCGATTAAAACAAAATTCATAATGCGTGAAAAAGTTTCACGAATATCTCTCAACATATCCATAGACTATGTTTCCTTTATATTTTTATTCTTGAGGGGAGGCTTCGCACAGCCATATCGCGCGTTGGCATTTATGACAGCCACAACACCTGCACGGTAAAAGTCTGTAACGGATGTTCCATTATTAGCTTTGACAATAATGGTTTGCTGGTCCAGCACATCCACCAAATCAGCATCAAGATTGTTCAGCAGTGAAAGAGGGGAAGACGATTTTGACATTTGCGGCAACTTAACAAGCCACAACTGCCCCTTGGATGGCACCAACGCCATACCAGCAAGCACACATAAAAGGCATACACCCCAAAGAAAGGCTTTCATGATCAATTCCCACAAGTTACATACACACAAGACAAATAAACAAAACTTACTTATCAGGGGTCAGTACGATGCGTTTGAACGATCAGACCTTACTAATTTTGATTTAGCTTAAAAAAGCCAATAATCAACTTTTTACAAAAGAACCATTGTTAACCATTCAGCCAAAAGGGCTGGTTTTTCTTCGCCTTCTATCTCAACACTAATTTGATAAGTAATGAGATAACGATTGCCCGGTTTTTCTTCCAGATTTGCCAACGTCACATTGGCGCGAATGGAACTGTCCACTTTAACAGGCGAGATAAAGCGCACCTTGTTAAAACCATAATTCAAATAAGCCTTAGCACCATCTACACGGGGCACAACCCCCTCACACAAATGCGATAACATCGACAGGCTTAAAAATCCATGCGCAATGGTGGTTCCAAAGGGTGTTTCCTTGGCTTTTACAGGATCAATATGAATGAACTGATGATCAATGGTCACATCAGCAAACTGATTGATACGGTCCTGATCAATTAAGAACCAATCACTGGCACCAATGTTGGTGCCTACTTTTGCTTTTACATCATCTATGGAAATGGTGGTCATAAATTTTCCCCAATTAAATAAGTTTCTTATGCTTTTTTATTACCAAGGTAAGGTTTCAATTCCTTACGCGCGATAACCATACGGTGGACAGCATCTGGCCCATCAGCAAAGCGCAAGGTTCGCTGGGCTGTGTACATAGCTGCCAAGGGGAAGTCTTGGGAGATACCCGCACCGCCATGCATTTGCATGCTTTCATCAATCACCTTCAAGGCCATACGCGGCGCCACCACCTTAATTTTTGAAATCCACGGTTGGGCTTCGCGAACACCAACGGTATCCATCATATGGGCGGCTTTCAGACACAATAAGCGCGCCATCTCAATTTCAATGCGGCATTCAGCAATGATGTCATAATTGGCGCCCAATTTTGCTAATGGGCGACCAAAGGCCTCGCGGGTTGTGGCCCGCGTGCATAATAAATCAAGGGCACGTTCGGCTGCCCCGATTGAGCGCATGCAGTGGTGAATACGGCCCGGCCCCAAGCGACCCTGTGCCACTTCAAAACCTCGACCACGGCCCGCGATGATATTATCTTTTGGTACCCGCACATTGTTAAAGCGAATATGCATATGGCCATGCGGCGCATCATCATGACCAAACACCATCATCGGGCGCAATATTTCAACCCCCGGCGTGTTGCGTGGCACCAAAATCATACTGTGGCTGTTATGACGATCAGCATCCGGTTCAGTTTTACACATCACAATGAAAATTTCACAACGTGGGTCACCGGCGCCAGACGCCCAGTATTTTTCACCATTTAAAACCCACTCATCACCCTCAAGGGTGGCAGGTAAACTAATATTGGTGGCATCTGAAGACGCCACATCGGGTTCGGTCATTACATAGGCTGAACGAATTTCGCCCGCCAAAAGCCGCGTTAAATATTTTTGCTTATGCTCTTCACTGCCATAACGCTCTAACACTTCCATGTTACCTGTGTCAGGGGCCGAGCAATTAAACACCTCAGCTGCCAAATGCGAGCGCCCCATTTCCTCAGCCAAATAAGCATATTCAACGGTGGTTAAACCATAACCACGGTCACTATCGGTTAGCCAAAAGTTCCAAAGATTGGCTGCCTTTGCTTTTGCCTTTAGGCTTTCCAAAATTTCGGACATACGATCGGTGTATGCCCAGCGGTCGCCATCTTTACCAATTTCAGAAATATATTCTTCTTCTAGATGCATCACTTCATCATTGATGAAGTTTTTAATACGCTCTTTTAACTCTGCACACTTATCTGAAAGGCCCAAATCCATAGACATATAACGTTCTCCCCCGAGATGTCTGATCTTTGTTTTCGCCTAAACCAAAGACATGTTATTTTCGTAAAAGTTTTAAATTTACATAGACGATAGGATTATCCTAAGCCTATAGTCAATGAAATATCTTGATAATTGTTGAACAAATAAGGGGGACGTTCATCATCATGTCTGATAATCAGCTTGAACAATTCCGTGCTGAAACCAAACAATGGTTAGAAGCAAACTGCCCTGAAAGCATGCGCCGTCCAATTCAAGAAGAAGACGATGTGTGCTGGGGAGGCCGCAACTTTAAATTCCAAAGCGATGATCAAAAAGCATGGCTTGACCGCATGGCAGAGCGCGGCTGGACCACACCAACGTGGCCAAAAGAATATGGCGGCGGCGGTTTAAGCCGTGAAGAAGCCAAAGTTTTGAAAGAGGAAATGAAAAACATTGGGGCGCGTCCACCGCTAACCTCTTTCGGTATTTCAATGCTAGGCCCAGCCTTATTGAAATTTGGCACCCATGAGCAAAAACAAGAGCATATTCCAAAAATTGTTCGCGGCGAAATTCGCTGGTGTCAGGGATATTCTGAACCCAATGCGGGGTCGGATCTTGCTTCCTTGGGCACAAAGGCCGAAGACAAAGGCGATCACTTCTTAATCAATGGTCAAAAAATTTGGACCTCATATGCCGATAAAGCCGATTGGATTTTCTGTCTTGTCCGCACCGGCCCCAAAGAGCCAAAGCACACAGGCATTAGTTTCATTTTGTTTGATATGGAAAGTAAAGGCGTTTCGACCAAGCCTATTAAACTAATCTCAGGCTATTCACCTTTCTGCGAAACCTTCTTTGATGATGTTGAGGTGCCAAAAGCAAACTTGTTGGGTGAATTGAACAAAGGTTGGACCATTGCAAAATATCTCTTAACCCATGAGCGCGCCATGATTGGTGATATGGGTTTACCTGCCCCGCTTACGCCCATGGCCCGCGAATGCGTTGGTGTTGATAGCAACAACCAATTGCAAGACAAAGCTTTGCGTGCTGATCTAGCAGCCCATGAAATTGATGGTCTTGCCTTTGCCTTGACCATGGAACGTGCAGGCGATGAAGCAAAAGCTGGCGCTAGCTTGGGCGCTTTTTCAAGCATGCTAAAATATTATGGTACCGAACTAAACAAATCACGCCATGAACTGATCCTTAAACTGAAAGGCTCTGACGCCTTAGAATGGGAAGGACAAGCCTCACAAAACGGAAAGATTGCCAAACAATGGTTACGCACCAAAGCCAACTCCATTGAAGGCGGCACATCCGAAGTGATGCTGAACATTGTATCCAAACGCATTCTAGAATTGCCAGACGCATAAGGTAGGGGGACATAAACATGGCATTAGTTTTAACCGAAGAACAAACACTTCTAAAAGATTCCGCCAGTGGCTTTTTCGCTGAGCGTTCACCCATTTCAAGCCTGCGTGATTTACGCGACAGTTATGACAGCCAAGGCTATAAATCAGACCTATGGCAAGAAATGGCCGAGATGGGCTTTACATCCTTGCTGTTATCTGAAGATGAAGGCGGCACCGGATTTGGTTTTGTCGGTGCAGGTATTGTTGCCGAAGAAATGGCAAAAACGTTGGCTCCTTCACCGTTCATTGCGTCCAGCATCGTGGCAACCAGCCTTTTAAAAGCCACCAAAAACGCCCACCTTAGCGATGTTGCCAGCGGCCAAAAAATTGCAACGCTTGCTGTTGATGAAACAGGGCACCACAGCCCGTACACCCCCAAAACAACATCGGACAGTGATGGTAAGGTAAGCGGAAATAAAACCTTTGTCCCAGAAGGCAAAGCAGCTGACTTTGTGATTGTGACAGCTGATCGTCCCGGTGGTTTTGCGCTTTATCTGGTAGAAAAAGACGCGACTGGATTTAGTGCAGAGCAAACCATTATGGCTGACAGCCGTGGTTGGGCAAAGTTAAGCTTTGATAACACCCCTGCGACCCTATTAGCCAGTGGTGATGCAGCCAAAGCCATCTTGGCAAACGCCTTAAGCAAGGCCAACATTATACTGTCGGCAGAGTTATTAGGCTTATCCCAAGCGGCCTTTGACATGACGGTGAATTATTTAAAAGAGCGCAAGCAATTTGGACAAATCATTGGCACTTTCCAATCTTTGCAGCACCGCGCGGCGCATATGTTCAGCGAAATTGAAACCACCCGTTCAATTGTGTTAGCAGCCCTTCAAGCTGCAGATAGCAAGGACGTTGACGATCAACGATTGGCGATTATGGCATCCGCGGCAAAAGCGCGTGCATCAAAAATGGCCGAATTGGTTAGCAACGAAGCCATTCAAATGCATGGCGGTATTGGTATGACCGATGAATATGATATTGGTTTCTTTATTAAGCGCGCCCGTGCAGTACAAAATTTATATGGCGGTTATCATTATCACTTAGACCGCTTTGCTAGCCTAAACGGCTATTAGGAGAGATTAACATGCAATCATTAGAAAACTTATTTGATATTAGCGGTAAGAAAGTGCTTGTTACTGGTGGCGCATCAGGCATTGGCTTAATGATGACCGAAGCCTTGGTTGATGCTGGCTGCACGGTTTACATTGCCTCACGCAAAGAAAGCGCTTTGAAATCAGTGGCGGATCATTTTAATCAAACCGGTCCTGGCACTGTGATCCCCATAGTGGCAGACATTGCCACCAAAGAAGGAACGGAACTGTTGGCAAAAACCCTTAATGAAAAGCTTGATCATCTAGACGTTTTAATCAACAACAGTGGCCGTTCGTGGGGAGATACCTTAGAGAACTTCCCCCGTGACGCATGGGATAAAGTGTTAACCCTTAATGTAACGGCCATGGCAGATTTAACCCGTTTATTATTGCCTTTATTGGAAAAGAATGCCAGCCATGCAGACCCTGCCCGTGTTATAAATGTGGGGTCCGTTATGGGGACACGACCAAAGGCCAGTATTTCAGCTGAAAACGAAGAAGCTGCAGGAACAGGAGCCTATTCTTATGTGGTTAGTAAGGCTGCTGTGCATCATTTAACCCGCATGTTAAGCAACGAATTGGCTGCACGCCATATCACCGTAAACGCCATTGCCCCGGGTCCCTTCCCCAGTCGCATGATGCGTTTTGCCACCGACACTGAAGAAAAACGCAAGCAAACTGGCAGTACGGTGCCATTAGGCCGAGTGGGTGAACCAGAAGATGTTGCCTGTTTAATTCGCTGGTTACTGTCTAAGGGCGGCGGCTACATCTCTGGTGCCATTGTTCCAATTGATGGCGGCATGAGCGCTATGGGATAAACACCAAAGAACAGAAATAAACCATCAAAATTTAAGAGGCATCAATCACAGGTTTGAGCCTCTTTTCTTTTGAGCTTTTGCACCCAGAAATTCCTTCGTGTTCTAACTATTTTATTGAAATGACGTTCAAGTCGTTTTTATAATGAGCCACACATCGCGATTCATTAGCCTTTAAAACACATGACGAAAGCAGCCCAACTATGAGTGATTATGATGATATTTTAGTTTCCATCAGACGCATCACCCGCGCTATTGACCTACAGTCAAAAAGACTGGTTAAAGCTTCTGGCCTTACCGCCCCGCAGCTGGTGATCATGCATGCTCTGCGTCGTGAAGGCCGATTGGCACCCAGCGTCTTAGCAAGGGATGTGGCACTTTCACAAGCCACTGTCACGTCCATTTTAGATCGCCTTGATAAAGCAGGCTATACACGCCGTGATCGCAGCGACAAAGACAAACGCATCGTTTACGCCTGCCTAACCGATGACGGTAAAAATAAATTAGACGAGGCACCTGAACTTTTACAAAGCGGGTTTTTAAGGGAATTTCGCAAATTACAAGAATGGGAGCGCACCCAACTGGTTGCCAGCTTGCAACGTATTGCTTCTATGATGGATGCAGAAGACCTAGATGCCTCGCCAATCCTTGAGGTTGGCGACCTGCACGGCGATAAATAACAGCCGCGTTTCAAATTTAAATAAAATTTTATCCATTACATGCATCCAATGCCTGCCCTGTGTCGTAATGAATGACATAATTGTAGGGAGACAGGACCATGCGTTGTGCCGAATGCGAAACTATCGACGATATCATTTTTGACCAAACCAATGTTTGGCTATATCTGCCAACCAAAGATGCCCTCAAACGGACAATTAATTTATTTGAACGACAAAAATGGTCTTACCGCGCAACAGATAACAACAACATAAGTGTTAGTCTTCCTGGGACCCAAATGAATAAATTTGCTGTGGTCCTTTTCGGCGAACTTACTCGTAAAGAATTACAAGAAACTAAAATCCTCACTACTCCTGCAGGCTCAACAAAAAATAATGATCTTGGTTCCATTGATATGGGCCGTGTGATGAATGCTGAAGTGTTTGTTTATCGTATTAAAGGTCAATGGATTGTCGATGCCCTTGAAAAAGAACGCTATGAAAGTTGGTATCAACCGATCGTTCATGCGGCAGGGACAGATCAAAACCAACCCTTTGCCCTAGAAGGTTTACTACGTTTAAGAGACGAAAAAAACAAAATCATTCCGCCCAGTTATGTCTTCCAAATTGCCGACCAAGCTGATTTATTATTCTCGCTTGATTTAGCTGCACGGGCTAGTGCTGTGAAATCTGCGACAAAAGCTGGGTATCGCGGCAATATATTTGTTAACTTTAATCCCAGCAGCATTTATGACCCCGCCAATTGCTTAAGAACCACCGCGGCTGCCATCAATGAATTGGGCCTTAAACCAAGCGATGTAACCTTTGAATTGGTCGAAACGCACCGTGTTGACAGTGACCATTTGAAAGGTATCTTAGCGTTTTATCGCCAAGCTGGCTTTAAAATCGCCCTTGATGATATTGGCTCAGGTTGGTCAGGCCTAAACATGCTTCACGAAGTACGCCCTGACTATGTGAAAATAGATTTAGATTTGGTGCGCGATATTAATGAAAACAGCCTCAAACAAACCATCGTCTCGCACCTTATTGCCATTGCCCGCGAACACAATATTAAGGTGATTGCAGAAGGCATTGAAACCGAAAAAGAAGCCCAAATATTACGCCAAATGAATGTCGATTATCTACAGGGTTATCTTTTCTGCAAGCCAGATACTGCAGATAATGTTTTATCTAAATATTCGCCATCTCAATTATCTGCTTAACATCAGACACTACTAACCCTTGTCAGCAATAAAACAACTTATCTGCCCCTTGCATGGGGGCAGGTGTTGCTATAGTCTCGTGCTCAAGTTTTTAGGGAAACATAAAATAGACTTTTCAAAGACATAGGGAGACTGAAATCATGCGTGAAGCTGTCATAGTATCAACTGCTAGAACCCCCATTGGCCGTGCTTATAAAGGGGCTTTAAACGCCACGCAATCACCGACTATGGGTGCCCATGCTATTTCACATGCAGTTAAGCGTGCTGGCATTGACGGTGGCGAGGTTGAAGATGTGATTATGGGCTGCGCCTTAACCCAAGGCACATCAGGCATGAATATTGGCCGCACCGCGGCCATGCGTGCTGGCCTTCCTGTAAGCGTGTCAGGCATGACCATTGACCGCCAATGTTCCAGCGGCATGATGGCCATCGCCACCGCAGCCAAACAGGTTATTCATGATGGTATGGATGTGACCATTGGCGCGGGATTGGATAGTATTTCATTGGTACAAACCCCTAAAATGAACCGCGAATATTTGGTCGATAAAAGCTTGGTCGCCATGCAGCCAGACATGTATATGTCGATGCTGGACACCGCCGAGGTAGTTGCCAAGCGCTACAACATCAGCCGCGATCAAATGGATGACTATGGCTATCAATCGCAAGTGCGCACTGCAGCCGGTCAGGAAGCCGGAAAATTTGATGATGAGATTGTGCCCATCACCACCATGAAAGGTGTGCAGGATAAAGAAAGCGGTGAGATTAGCTTTCATGAAGTAACCCTAGCCAAAGATGAAGGCAATCGCCCTGAAACCACCCTTGAAGGTTTGCAAGGCTTAAAAACAGTGTTCGAAGGCGGCACCATCACGGCGGGTAATGCGTCACAATTATCAGATGGTGCGTCTGCTTCTGTTATTATGGAACGCAAATTGGCCGAACAAAAAGGCCTTGAACCCCTAGGCATTTACCGCGGCATTGCTGTGGCTGGGTGTGAGCCTGATGAAATGGGAATTGGCCCTATTTATGCGGTGCCAAAGCTGTTAAAGCAACATGGTCTTAGCATGGGTGATATTGGCCTTTGGGAATTAAATGAGGCCTTTGCCGTACAAGTTTTATACTGCCGCGACAAACTTGGCATCCCTAACGAGTTGCTAAATGTCAACGGTGGTGCTATCTCCATTGGTCACCCTTACGGCATGTCTGGTGCCCGCATGGTAGGTCATGCCCTAATTGAGGGTAAACGCCGCGGTGCCAAATATGTGGTTTGCACCATGTGTGTTGGTGGCGGCATGGGTGCCGCTGGCCTGTTCGAAGTCGCCTGATCGCTTCAACAATCTTTACATAAGCCCGGACACCGCCTCACGGGCCGCGTGCTACAATCGCGCGGTCTGTTGGGGGAATTTCACGGGACGCTTTGCGGCGCCCCGTGTTTCGGGTGTCTTATGAAAAAACTGGGCGAACTGTTAATCGAACAGCAGAAGCTCTCGGAGCGCGATGTGGAGCGCGCGC